>NZ_WUJP01000161.1 GCF_009806515.1 Geminicoccus flavidas
GCGAGCGGGGGCTCCTGCCCCCGTTCCGCCGGGTGGTGATCGAGACCACCGGTCTGGCCGACCCGACCCCGGTCCTGGCCATCCTGACCACCGAGCCGATGCTGCGCTGGCATCTGCGGATCGGCCGGGTGGTCGTGACGGTCGACGCGCTGGCCGGTGCCGCCACGCTGGCCGCCCATGACGAGAGCCGGCGGCAGGTGGCGGTGGCCGACCGGCTGGTGGTCACCAAGGCCGACCTGGTCACTCCGCAGATGCTCGCCGCCCTGGAAACGGAGTTGCGCGGGATCAACCCGAGCGCCGACATCCTGCACGCCTGCCATGGCGAGCTGGCCGATGCGCCCGCCCTCCTGACCGCCCCCACCGATGCGCGCGAGGTCCGCCGCTGGCTGGCGTACGAACCGGCCCCGGCGCGGCACGGGGCCATCGGCAGCTTCCTGCTCGAGGCGGCCCAGCCGATCGAGTGGGCGGCGTTCGGAGTGTGGCTCAGCCTGCTGCTGCACCGCCATGGCAGCCGGATCCTGCGGGTGAAGGGCCTCGTGCACACGCGCGACCGCGACCTGCCGGTGGTGATCCAGGGCGTGCAGCACGTCGTCCATCCGCCGGAGCACCTGCCGGCCTGGCCGGAGGGCGGACAGGGCACCCGCCTGGTGTTCATCGGCATCGACCTCGATCCGGCCGCGATCCGACGCTCGTTCCTGACCTTCCAGCGGCTGGGTGACCGGTTCCTGGCCGGCTGAGCCAGTGGCATCGCCGTTGAAGAACGAACGTTCGTTCATTATAATCAAGCCATGCCACGACTGACCGACCAGCAGCAGGGCGAGCGGCGCAGCCAGATCCTGCAGGCCGCCTGCCGCTGCTTCACCCGCGACGGGTTCCACCGCACCTCCATGCAGACGATCTGCAGGGAGGCAGGCATCAGCCCGGGCGGGCTGTATCTCTATTTCGAGAGCAAAGAGGCGCTGATCGCGGCGATGATCGAGGCCGACCGCGCCGAGCTCGCCGCGGCATTCTCGGCAGCCGCCGCCGCCGACGACGTGCTGGCGGCGATGACCGCGGTCGGCCGTCGCTATTTCGTCGAGGAGCCGCGCGAGCGCGCCATGCTCACCCTGCAGATCTGGGCGGAGAGCGCCAGGGACCCGGCGATCTGCGCCTTGTGCGACGGGATCGAGCGCGAGGTGCACGCCAACCTCCTGCTCCTGTGCAGGACCATGCAGGAGCAGGGCCAGGCCGCGCCGGATATCGACATCGAGGCCCTGGTCGACCTCCTGATGCTGATCAGCGACGGGATCTTCAAGAACCGGGCCCTCGATGAAGGCTTCGACGGCGAGCAGGCGATGGCCGGGCTGCTCGCCGTGTTCCGGGCCGGTCTCGCCGGCCAGATTGCCCCGCCTGCGCCATCCAGAAGGCTGGAGCAGCCAGCATGACCCGCAGCGCCACGTTCCTCGCCAGCGCAGCGCTCGCGGTCCTGCTGCTGGCAGGCCCGCCAGTTCTGTCCGCCCAGGAGCCGGCAGCCCCTGCCCCCGTGGCTGCGCCGATGGTGAGCGTGGTGCGCGCCACCGAGCAGGAACTGGTGGTGCAGCTCGTGGTCACCGGCTCGCTCGCGGCCCGCGAGGAGGTGCTGGTCGGCCCGGAGATCGACGGCTCGCGGATCGTCGAACTGCTGGTCGAGGAAGGCGACCTGGTCGAGCGCGGCCAGGTGCTGGCACGGCTCTCCCGTGAGCTCTGGGACGCGCAGCTGGCATCGATCGATGCCGCCCTGGAGCGGGCGAAGGTGAGCGTGCTGGTGGCAAGCAGCCAAATCGACGAGGCCGAGGCGGCGCGAGCGCAGGCCGAAGCCGATTTCCAGCGCGCCCAGGCGCTGATCCGGCGGGGCAACACCTCGGCCGCGACCCTGGACGAGCGCCAGGCTGCCGCCAGGGCCGCCGCCGCCCGGGTCGCCGCGGCCGAGCAGAGCGTGCGCCTGGCCGAGGCAGAGGTCGCTGAGGCGGAGGCGAAGCGCCGGGAGATCATGGTCAAGATCGGCATGACCGAGATCAAGACGCCCGCCGCCGGACGGATCAGCGAACGCAACGCGTGGCTGGGCGCGCTCGCGGCGATGAACGGCGAGCCCCTGTTCCGGATCGTCCAGGACGACGAGGTCGAGCTGCACGCCCAGGTCGCCGAAGTGATGCTGGCGAGCCTGGCGCCCGGCCAAGAGGTCCTGGTCACCCCGGCCGGATGGACGACCCCGATCGAGGGCGAGGTCCGCCTGGTCGCGCCGAAGATCGACCCGCAGACCCGGCTGGGCAAGGTCAAGATCCGGCTGGAGGATGCCAGGGGCCTGACGCTCGGCACCTTCGCCCGCGCGCGCGTCGAGATCGACCGCCAGCACGGCGTGACCGTGCCAGTCACGGCGATCCAGTTCGTCGACGACCATCAGGAGATCCAGGTGGTGCGGGACGGCATGGTTGAGACCCGCCAGGTCACCGTCGGCCTGCGCACCAGCGAGGCGGTGATCGTCACGGCGGGCCTGGAGCCCGGCGAGCAGGTGGTGGCGGTGTCCGGCACCTTCCTGCGCGACGGCGACCGGGTGCGGCCGGTGGACGGCGGCAGTCCGGCGCCAGTGGCCGATTCCCCGCAGGCCAGTGCCAAGAGCTAGCGGACCGCCCCCATGCGCCTGAACGTCTCCGCCTGGTCGATCCGCCACCCGATGCCGGCGCTCGTGCTGTTCGCCGTCCTGACCCTGCTGGGCCTCTACACCTTCCAGAACCTGTCGATCACCCGCTTTCCCAACATCGACGTCCCGGTGATCTCGGTCACGGTCACCCAGGCGGGTGCGGCGCCGAGCGAGCTGGAGCAGCAGGTCACCAAGCGGGTTGAGGACGCGGTCGCCAACCTGACGGGCGTGAAGCACGTCGTCTCGACCGTGACGGACGGCAGCTCGGTGACAGCCATCGAATTCCGGCTGGAGATCGACACCGACCGGGCGCTGAACGACACCAAGGATGCGGTCGCCAAGATCCGCCAGGATCTGCCGCTCGGCATCGACGAGCCCATCACCCAGCGGATCGACGTGGTCGGCCAGTCGATCCTGACCTATGCCGCCGCCGCCCCGGCCATGACGCTGGAGCAGCTCTCCTGGTACACGGACGACGTCACCCGCAAGCGGCTGCAGGGCCTGCCGGGGGTGGGCAAGGTCGAGCGGCTGGGCGGCGTGGACCGTCAATTCGTGGTGGCGCTCGACCCCGACCGGCTGAATGCGCTGGGCATCACGCCTGCCGAGGTCAACCGCCAGCTCAAGGCCACGGTGGTCGACATGGGCAGCGGGCGGGCGGAGCTGGCCGGGCAGGAGCAGTCGATTCGCACCCTGGCCCAGGCCCGCTCGATGGGGGAGCTGGCCGCCAGCACAATCGCCCTGCCGGGCGAGCGCACCGCGCGGCTGGACGAGCTCGGCACCATCACCGACGGCTACGAGGAGCCGCGCAGCTTCGCCCGGCTGAACGCCGACACGCCGGTGGTGGCGCTCTCCGTCTACCGCTCCAAGGGAGCCTCGGAACTGGACGTGCGCAACGTCGTCGCGGCGGCGATCCAGGAAATGGAAAGCGAGGATCCACGCGTCTCCTACGAGCTGATCGACGATTCGGTCCGCTACACGATCGGCAACTACGAGAGCGCCATGTCGACCCTGATCGAGGGTGCGGCCCTCGCCGTGGTCGTGGTGTTCTTGTTCCTGCGCGACTGGCGGGCCACCGTGATCGCCGCGATCACCCTGCCGCTCTCGGTGATCCCGACCTTTTTCGCGATGGAGCTGATGGGCTTCTCGCTCAACCTCGTCTCGCTGCTGGCGATCACCCTGGTCACCGGCATCCTGGTCGACGACGCGATCGTCGAGATCGAGAACATCGCGCGGCACATCGCCATGGGCAAGCCGCCCTACCAGGCGGCGATGGAGGCGGCGGACGAGATCGGCCTCGCCGTGATCGCGATCACTTTCACCATCGTCGCGGTGTTCGCGCCGGTCAGCTTCATGGGCGGGATCGCCGGCCAGTACTTCAAGCAGTTCGGGCTGACCGTCGCGGTGGCGGTCCTGTTCTCGCTCCTGGTGGCACGGCTGATCACGCCGATGCTGGCGGCCTACTTCATGAAGGGCCATGGCCACGTGGAGCCGAAGGACGGCCTCCTGATGCGCGGCTACACCCGCCTGCTGGCCGCCACCGTCCGGCACCGCTGGCTGACCATGCTGGCCGGCATCGCGCTGTTCGCCCTCTCGATCTGGAGTGCCGGCCTCCTGCCCACCGGCTTCATTCCGGACGAGGATAGCGGGCGCACCGTGGTGAGCCTGGAGCTGCCGCCCGGCGCCACGCTGGCGCAGACCCGGGCACAGACGGACCTGGCGGTCCGGGCGGTGCAGGAGATCCCGGAGGTGCGTCAGGCACTGGTGATCGGCGGCAGCTCGCCCACCGGAGCGCTGGAGGTCCGCAAGGCGGCGCTGTTCGTCGAGCTCACGCCCAAGGGCGAGCGAGCGCGCAGCCAGAAGGACATCGAGCTGGAGATCGGCCGGCGCCTCTCCGACATTCCCGACCTGCGCGCCTGGTACGTGAACGAGCGGGGCGAGCGGCAGCTATCCATCAGCGTGCTGAGCGACGATCCGGCCGCACTGCGCCAAGGCGTAGGCGGGCTCGAGGCGGCCATGCGCCGGGTCCCGGAGTTTACCAACGTCGCGGCCAATGCCGGGGTGGAGCGGCCAGAGATCCGGGTGGTGCCCAGGCTGGACGAGGCGGCGCGCTTCGGCGTGTCCACCGACGCCATCGCCGAGGCGGTGCGCGTCGCCACGATCGGCGACACCGAGGCCAACATGGCCAAGCTCGCGACCGACGACCGGCAGGTGCCGATCCGGGTGCAGCTCGATACGGCCGCACGCAGCGACCTGGAGATCCTGCAGGTGACCACGGTCACCGGCGCTGCCGGCGTCCCGGTCCCGCTGCTGGCGGTGGCGGACGTGGTTCCGGGCCAGGGCCCGTCCTCGATCGACCGCTACGACCGGGAGCGGCGGGTGGTGGTGGGCGCCGACCTCGCCCGCGGCGTGGCGCTGGGGCAGGCGACCGAGCTGGTGGCAGCTTTGCCTTATCTGCAGGAGCTGCCGCCGGGCGTACGCCAGCAGGCGACCGGCGATGCCGAGATCATGGCTGAGGTGTTCGGCGGGTTCGCCGCGGCGATGGGGGCCGGCCTGCTGATGATGCTGGGCGTGCTGATCCTCCTGTTCGGCAGCATCTTCCATCCGATCACCATCCTGCTGTCCCTGCCGCTCTCGATCGGCGGCGTGATCCTGGCCCTGGTGGCGACCGGCAACCCGATCAGCATGCCGGTGGTGATCGGCATCCTGATGCTGATGGGCATCGTCACCAAGAACGCGATCATGCTGGTCGACTTCGCGGTGGAGGAGCAGGCACGCGGCACGTCGAAGAACCAGGCGATCATCGAGGCCGGGCGAAAGCGGGCACGGCCGATCATCATGACCACGATCGCGATGGTGGCCGGCATGCTGCCCTCGGCCTATGGGGTCGGCGACGGCGGGGAGTTCCGCTCGCCCATGGCGATCGGGGTGATCGGCGGCCTGATCGTCTCCACCCTGCTCTCGCTCGTGTTCGTGCCGAGCTTCTACTCGGTGATGGGCACGA
The DNA here is from genome assembly GCF_009806515.1 of Geminicoccus flavidas. Lineage (GTDB taxonomy): Bacteria > Pseudomonadota > Alphaproteobacteria > Geminicoccales > Geminicoccaceae > Geminicoccus > Geminicoccus flavidus. The sequence continues at coordinate 5,658 of NZ_WUJP01000161.1, forward strand.
TCGAGGCGTTCATCGGCCGGGTTCTCCGCCGGGTGCTGGTGCTCAATGTGCCGACCGAAGCAGCGCAGCATCGTTCACATCTGCCGGCGGAGTAGCGCCGTCGCATGGTCCTCCCGGCGGCTTGCCTATAGAGCCTGCCGCCAGGACCTTGCGTGGAGGACGCCATTGCTGCGGCGGACCTATGATCGACTGATGGGTGAAGCCGACCGTCCCGGCGCTGAGCGGGCACTGGCGGCGGTCAGCTTCGCGGAGAGCTCGTTCTTTCCGATTCCGCCGGACGTGATGATCGTGCCGATGGTGCTGGCCAACCCGGACCGGGCCTGGCGGATCGCGACGATCGCCACGGTGGCGAGCGTGCTGGGCGGCCTCTTCGGCTATGCGATCGGCTATTTCCTGTTCGAGACGTTGGGCAACCTGCTGTTCGACCTCTACGGGCTGCAGGACAAGGCTCAGGCCTTCCAGGCGTCCTACCAGGAGTGGGGCCTGTGGATCATCCTGATCAAGGGCCTGACGCCGATCCCCTACAAGCTGGTCACCATCGCCTCCGGCGCCGCCCATTTTGCGCTAGCGGTGTTCATCGGCGCCTCAGTGGTCACCCGGGGTGCCCGTTTCTTCCTGCTGGCGGTCCTGTTGCGCCGGTTCGGGCCGTCGATCCGCGACTTCATCGAGCGGCGCCTGACACTGGTCACCTCGGCCTTCGCTGCGGCGATCGTGCTCGGTTTTGTCGCCTTACGCTGGATCTGATGCGCTGCCTGGTTCAGTCTGCCACGGATGTTCATTCGGGCCGCGGCACGATCCTACCCCCGTGCCGGTCCAGCCAAGGGTCGGGTCACTGCCTGCAATGACGGATCACGCCCTTCCGACCAGGCCCAGGCTGCACCGGGCACGGACCGCCTGCCTCTGGCTGGCCCTGCTGGCCGCCTGGAGCCTGGCCTTCGCCTATCTGCTCGAATACGGCTTCGGCTATCATCCATGCGCCCTGTGCACACTGGAGCGCTATGGTTTTATGGCACTGCTCCTGGTGGGACTGATCGGCTTCTTGTTCGACCGTGGCCGGGCCGGCCTGGTCGGCTGCCTGGCGATCCTGGTGGGCCTGTGCGGGCTGACCTTCTACCACGTGGGCGTGGAGCTGGGCTGGTTCCAGCTCTCCACCGCCTGCACCGGCGCCGGCACGGCCACCGACATCGATCAGCTCCGCGCCATGCTCCAGAACGCGCCGCCGTCCTGCGACCGGCCGGCCTGGATCGTGCCGAACCTCGTCTCGCTGGCCCAGCTCACCCTCGGCTGGACGCTGCTCCTGACCGCCCTGACGGCGGCGATGATCACCGGCCCCGCGTTCAGGCGCTGAACAGCACCGGGATCCGCGCGTCGCGGACGATGGTGATGGTGGCACCGCCCATGATCAGCTCGCGGAAGCGGGAATGGCCATAGGCGCCCATCACCAGCGCCGTGCATCGCTTGGTCTCGGCAACGGTGAGCAGGAGTTCGCCCACCGAGCCCTCCGGCTCCGCCAGCTTCTCCACCAGCACCTTCACGCCGTGCGCCGCGAGCCGTGCTGCCGCGGCCTCGGCAGAGGCATGGTATTCCTCGCCGGCCGCGACCAGCACCACGCTTTCCGCCTCCTGGAGGAACGGCAGGGCGAAGGCCAGAGCACGCGCCGCCTCCTTGCCGCCATCCCACGCGACCAGCCAGCGCCGCCCGAAGTCCTGGCTGACGGCCAGGCCGCGCGGCAGGACCAGCACCGGCCCGCCGGCCCCCACCACGATCTGCTCGGCATGCTCCATGGCAACCGCCTCGAGCCCCTCGCCATGGCTCTGCCCGACGATGGTCAGATCGGTGGTGCGCGCATGGGCGGACACGCTCTCGCCGGGAGCGCCCTCCTCCGCGATGAAGTGGCGCGAGACACCGTCTGGGACCGGCAGGGCCTCGAATGCCGTCCGGATGCGCGCGGTGCGCGCGGCGTTGGCCTGTTCCTGGGCCTTCATGATCTCGGGCCCGGCATAGGCGGCACCCTCGCCCAGCGAGGTCGGCATGAACGGGACCGGGTTGGCCAAAAGGCCGATCAGCCGCGCCTGCCACCGCCCGGCCAGGGCCAGCGCAAAGGAGGCGCGCTCGGCCATCCCGTCCGAATCGTCGAGGCCCACCAGGATGGTGCGATACGCCATGTTCCGTTCTCCCGATCCGGAGGATCCTCCCGCGGCCGGAGGGTGCGCCAGGAAGCTCACCCGGCGCAAGATCGGGATAGCCGGCTGCGACCTCCGGGACCGGCTGGTCAGCGCGGCTGGCGGCGCTGCATGTCGACTACCTGGTCGTCCGCCGGTGCCTCCACCGCTGCCGGCTCCTCGACCGGAGCGGCATGGCCGTCACGGTTCTGGAATCGGCGCGCCGCGACGATGCTGAACGGAATGGTCAGCACGTAGATCAGGCAGGCACCGGCGATGGTAGCCCACGGCATCGCGAAGAACAGGGCGGCCACGGCAGCGCCCGCCACCAGTGCCGGCAACTGCCAGCCGGGCGGCACCCGGAACTTCTTGATCGAGAAGGTTGGCACGCGGCTCACCATCATCAGCGCGGTGAACACGGTGACCACGCCCACGAACGACCAGTGGCGGAACAGCGCCGCGTCCAGGACAAAGCTCGCCATCATCGGGCTCAGCGCCAGTGCCGCCCCGCCCGGTGCCGGGATGCCCTGGAAGAAGAACAGCGTCCAGCGCGGCCGCTCGGGATCGTCGAGCTGGGTGTTGAAGCGGGCAAGCCGCAGGGCGCAGCAGACGGCCAGCAGCAGGGCGATGGCGAGGCCGAAGCCCTGCACGTTGTGCAGCGACCACCAGTAGAGGATCATCGCCGGGGCGATGCCGAAGCTCAGCGAATCGGCCAGGCTGTCCAGCTCTGCACCGAGCTTGGAGGTGACGTTGAGCATCCGCGCGGCCCGGCCGTCCAGCCCGTCCAGCACCACCGCCGCGGCGATCAGCGTGACCGCCAGCTCCCAGCGCTGGTCGACCGCGTAGCGGATCGCGGTGAACCCGGCGCACAAGGACAGGATGGTGATCAGGTTCGGCACGAAGGTGTAGATCGGGCGCGCACCCAGCGGGCGGCGGACGCGCCGGATCCGGCGGTTCTTGAACATCAGCTCATCCTTCCGCTCCGGGCGGGATAAGACGCGGCGCCATCGGCCAGCACCGTCTCGCCGGCGATGCAGCGCTGGCCCACCAGCACCCGCGGGATCAGGTCCGGCGGCAGGTAGACGTCGCAGCGGCTGCCGAACCGGATCAGGCCGACCCGCTCGCCCGGCGCCACCTCGGCACCGACCGGGACGAACGGCACGATCCGGCGGGCCACCAGGCCGGCAATCTGCACCAGGAACACCTCCTCCACATAGCCGTGCGGCCGGATCGCCCAGGACATCCGCTCATTCTCGTCCGACGCCTTGTCGAGGCTCGCATTGAGGAACTTGCCGGCATGGTACACCCGGCGGGTGACCGTGCCTGCGATCGGCGTGCGGTTCACATGGACGTCGAACACGTTCATGAAGATGCCGATGCAGCAGCGCGGTTCCAGATCGGCGCCCAGCTCGGGCGGCGGCTTGCGCATCCCGACATGGACGACGACGCCGTCGGCCGGGCTGGTGACCAGCCATTCGTCGACCGGCGTCATCCGCTCCGGGTCACGGAAGAAATAGGCGCACCACAGCGTCAGGACCATGCCGAGCCAGAACAGCGGCATCCAGAGAAAGCCGAGCATCACCGAGATCACGAAGAACCCGGCGATGAAGGGCCAGCCTTTCGGGTGGATCGAGGGATATTTCAATGCTGTTCATCCGATTGGTCGGCCAATGCTCAGGCCCCTTGCCGCCTTGCCCGCTGCCACGCCGCTCCGTCCCGGGCTCAACCCGGCACCCGCTCCCGGAAGGCTACCATGTCGACCTGGAGCTGGCGGCCGAGCTTGCGCTCATAGTAGCCGGGGATGAGCAGGTGCAAGTCGAAGCCGAGATCCTCCAGCCGTTCCAGCGCGGAACGGAAACCGTGCTCCCCCACATAGAGCGGGACCAGCGCGGTCTCCAGTTGGATGCCGACGATCCGGTCGAGCAGGCCCTTCGCCCCTTCCAGCACGTCGAGCTCGCTGCCCTGCACGTCGATCTTGAGCAGCATCCGGGCAAAACGGCCGTCCTGGAGCTGGGGCAGCCCGTCCAGGCGCCTGAGCGGCACCTCGACCTGGCCGATGATGGCCGAGCTCGGCGACAGCTTCTGCAGGGTCGGGTTCTGCGGCAGGAGTGAGCTCATGTCGCTCTCCGCCGAGCGCTCAAGGGTGGCCATGCCGTCCTCGGCACCCAGCGCCATCGGCGGTGCGACGATCCAGGACCGGTCACGCCGGGCCTGGCGGAGCAGCCGGGCATGCACGTCGGCCTGCGGCTCGAAACTGATGATCAGCCCCTGCCAGCCATGCCGGCGCAGGCGGCGGCCGTACTGGCCGGCATTGGCGCCGACGTCCAGGACCGCGTCGACCTCGTTGCGATGGAGGGCCGCCACGAGCTGGTCGTGGACGTCGCGCGACTTGCCGCGCCGGACCAGGTCGTAGCCCAGGCCGCGGATCAGACGACGTAGGACCACGGGTTTCCTTCTTCCTCGGGCAGCCCGAACAACTCGATCGGCAGTTCGCGGCCGCGCAGCTGGTGCTGGCCCAGCGGGATCAGTTCCTCGCCCTTGGCCGCGGCGGCGAAGACGTCGGAGATCACCACATGGCGGCCCAGCGTGCGCGACAGCCGCTCCATGCGCGCCGCCTCGTTGACCGCCGGGCCGATCACGGTGAAGTCCAGCCGGTTCTCTGTGCCGATATTGCCGTAGATCACCTGCCCCAGATGCAGCCCCAGTCCATAGCCCAGCGGCTCGGAGCCCCCGGCGCGCCGCATGGCACCGATCTCCTCCAGGTTCCGATAGGCCTCCCGCGCCGCCGCGAGTGCCCGTGCCACCGCGTCCGGCCGATCCAGGCGGAACACGCTCATCACCGCGTCGCCCATGAATTTCAGGATCTCGCCGCCATGATGCTGGATCGGCTGGCCCATGGCGTCGAAGAAGGTGTCCAGCACTCCCAGCACCTCGTCGCGCGGCGCATGGTCGGCCAGCTCGGAGAAATGGGCGAGGTCGGCGATCCAGACGGCCGCGTCCATCACCTCATGCGCCCCACGGCGGATGTTGCCCGCCAGGATCTGCAGGCCGGCCTCCTTGCCGACATAGGTCTCCAGAATCGTCTTGGTGATCCGCCGGCCGATCCTGGCCTCCGCGGCCATGGCCAGGAGCGGGAGCAGGTCGTCGAAGATGATCAGGTCGTCGGTGGCGAAGCCGCCCGGGCGGCGGGTCGCGAAGCTCACCGCGTGGCGCCGCCCGTCGCTGCCGACCAGCGGCATGGCGACATAATCGGAAAATCCGTCCACGCGCAGGTCGGCATAAATGCCGAACTCCTGGCCAGCGGGCGGCAGGTCCAGCCGTTGCCGCACCCCGCCCGCCCCCTCGTAGAGGGCCTTGATCGGGCTGTTGTGGAACTGGGCACTCTCGATGTCGGCGCGGGTGATCATCCGCATCTCGATCGGCCGGCCATCGTCGCGCCAGACCATGGCGGCGCCGATGAACTGCGGATGGAGGCCGCGGGCGTGCAGGGTGGCACGCGCAATTGGCAGACCGTCCTCCGCGAGCCGATGGCAGAGATCGGCGAACAGGTCGTCCAGATAGGGGTAGTCGAAGCTCGACCGGACGAACCAGTCCAGGGCAGGACTGCGCCGCAGCGGCCAGAGCAGGGTCGAGGCGTCGCTCAAGCCGGTCCGCTTCCCTGCTCGAGCTGGCGCAGGCGGGCGGACGCCTCGGTCAGGTGCATGGTCGTCTGGTGCAGGCGGTGGGCCAGCTCGGACATGATGCCGAGCCCCACCTGCGGGAACTGCGTCACCAGGTTGAAGAAGGCGTCCTTGCCCACCCGCAGCGTCGCCAGGCCGCTGCCGGCGATCACGGTCGCGGTGCGGGGGACATCGCACAGGATGGCGATCTCGCCGACCACGTCGTTGCGGGCCAGATGGGCCACGGTCACCGGGCCGGTCGGGGAGTCCACTACGATGTCGGCGGTGCCGCGCAGGATGATATAGGCCGCGTCGCCCGGCTCGCCCTGCCTGAACAGGACCTCGTCCTGCTCGAACTCCAGATGCTCGCTGGTGAACGCCAGCAGCTTCAGCTTGGCCGGCTCGATCTTGCTGAACAGGGGGATGGCGCGCAGCACTTCCACGTCGTCTTGCAGGCTCAACGTCTCCTCCTACCGCTGGCTTGCCTCGTCATGCGTCGGCCTCCTGGGGCGCGGCTTCGGCGGCCTGCTCGCCCGTTTCGACAATCTTGCCCTTGTCCATCATGATGGCCTGCTGGAACTTGTCGGCAAGGTCCGCGCGGGCCAGCGACCAGATCACGGTGCGGCCCGCCATGGCCTCCAGTACCCGGTCGGCCATGGCGGGCTGCTCGGCCGCATCGATCGCGGTGAGCGCCTCGTGGAGGATCAGGACGGCCGGGCGGCGGATCAGGGCACGCGCCATCGCCAGCTTCTGCCGCTGCGCCATGCTGAGGCGCGCCCCGCCCGGGCCGCAGCGGAAGGACAGGCCGACCTCGATGATCCGCTCGCGCAGGCCGGCTTCCTCCAGGAGCTGGCGGATCAGTGCTGCCACGCGCACCGGGGCCTGGGCGACGCCGTAGGCGATCTTGCCGAACAGGACGTTGTCCTGCACGGAGGCAGCGTCATTGAACGCGTCGGGCTCGAAGAAGGCGACGCTCGCGGCATATTCCGGCGGCAGGTTCTCCCGGAACACCTTGCGCGCCTCCAGCAGCTTCTCCTCCAGCTCCCGCGTGATCAGGCCCAGCCGGTGGCGGCTGTTGATCAGGCGGAACGGCAATGCCAATAGGCGCTGGCGGTCCTCCTGGTCGAGCCGGTCGAGCGCCTCGGGGTCGGCGCGGGCGACCAGCGACTGGTAGTCCGGCAGGTCCTCCGCCCGGATGAAACTGAACTGCTGGTAGTACTCGTGGTCGGGCGGCAGGTCGGCGAACAGCTCGACCATGGTACGCGCCAGGGCCAGTCCGACCCGGCGCAGTTCATCGGTGATGCCGACCTGATCCAGCACCCGGCGGACATAGGGGTGCTCCGCCAGGCGGTCGATCTGGAACTGGTCGTCGCGCGGCGCGCCGAACAGGAGGTTCTCGGCCAGGGTCGCGTTGGAGTTGTAGCGCTCTGGATCGAACCGCTCGACCAGGCGCGCCAGCGATTCGTCGGTCTCCAGCCGCTCGTGCATGGCGGCGCGCACCTCGAGGAGCCGCTCGCGCAGGTCGTCGAACCGGTCGTGGCGGATCGTGCCGCGCAGGCCCAGCATGTAGACGTCGGCATCGAGCTGGATGAGCTCGAGGATGCCCACGATCGTGGGCAGCCGCTCTTGCTCCTCGGTCACCCCGGCCAGGGTCCAGTCCACCCAGTCGGCCCGGAAGTCGAACGGGCTGTTGCCGGCCCGCTCCGTGTCGCGTAGCTGGCGGCGGTAGCGCTTCTCTTCCTCCGGCGGCGGCTGGTAGGGCCGCACCGGGCGGTGGCGCAGCCCCATCAGCAGGTTGTCCTCGATGGTGTCGGAGCCGACGAAGGGCGGGAAGCCGACGAACGCCATCTTGCGCCCGAGCACCGAATCGGGGAGCTGGTTCAGGTCATGGCCGCCGATCGTGACCCGGCCGGAGTCAGGCGTAATGAGCCCGGCCAGCACCATGGTTAGTTCCTCGCGACCGCCGCCGCCGGGGCCGAGAATGGCCACGGTCGAGGGGATGGGCACGGTCAGCGTGACATTGTCCAGGAGCGCGTCGCCATCGTCGTCGCGCACCACCACCCCGCGCGCCTCGATGCTGCCCTCGAAGCTCAATTCGGCAGTGGGCTCGTCGAGTTGCCGGCGCTCGTCGATCTGGCCGCGCGGCTGGAACTGCGAGACAACCTGGTCGTACTTGATCCGGACGTCCTGCATCAACTGGTAATAGTCGAGCAGCTCCCGCCAGGGGCTGGACAGGTCCTTGTGCGCCGACAGCACGGCGACGATGGCTCCCAGCGAGATGTTGCCGGTCAGAACCAGGTAGCCACCAATCGAAAAGAAGAAAAACGGCGCGATCTGCGCAAAGAAGTTGTTGATGAACTTGATCATGAATTTGAGGATGTATATCCGATAGCGAATATAATAGACGACGCTCAGCTCGCTGCTCATCCGGGCGCGTTCATACTGGGTCGCGTCGTTGGCGCGCAGGTCGCGCACCCCGCTGACCGTCTCGGAGATCCGGTCGGCAAGACGGCGGACCTGCCGGATCCGCTGCTTGCCGAGCTGGTTCACCCGGCGCTGCAGCTTGGGGATGAGGTACGCCTGGATCGGGTAGAGTGCGATCGCCGCCAGCCCCAGCACCGGGTCCTGGACGAAGATGAAGGTCAGGATGACCAGGAGGGTGCCGCCCTGGTAGGCGGGGATCTGCAGTGCTGTGCCGATATAGCCGCCGAGCGCCTCGGTCTCCGCGTTGATCATCTGCACGATCTCGCCCGAGCTGACCCGCTTCATGTGCGGGAGCGGGAAGCGCAGGATCTGCGAGTAGAGGTCGTAGCGCAGCCGGCGCAGCATCCGCTCGGCGACCAGGCCGGCATAGACGTTGATGATGTATTTGAAGATACCGTTGATCAGCACCAGCGTCAGGAACAGACCGCACAGCGCGAACAGGTAGCCGAACTTGTCGACCTCGAAGCCATAGAAATCGTGCGGCTGGTCGGCTTGGCCCAGCGCGTCGTTGACGATGGTCTTGGGCAGGTCGAGCGACCAGTACAGGAACGGGAATGAAGCCAGGGTCAGCCCCAGCACGATCATCTGCTCTTTCCAGCTATGCCGCCGGATATAGCCGAAGATCGTTGGTTCCATTGCGCTCTGTTCCGCTTCGCCCCGCTCGGAACGTAGCGGTCTCCCCAGGAGGACGCCAGCGGCAGGAGTGGCCTGCATGTGGTCGGGCGGCCTCAGACGACGGGGCGGCGCCTACGACGGACAACCGCCGCAGCCTTGAGGGCCACGGCGGCCGAACCGCCAGCGCTGCTATGGGTGGGGCAACTTCCCCGGCCGGACGGGCCGGACCTAACTCACCCGCTCCCACTAGCGCTCAATAATTGTTGCCGTCGTCCTTGTTGTTGTCGTTCTTTGGCGGGTAGTAGTGCGGATCGTGCGGCTTCTTAAACAGGCACTCCAAGTGGACCTTGGCAACCACGTGCTTCCGCTTGTCGTCCTTGTAGTAGCCCTTCCGCCCCCACTTCCTGTCAAAGTCGACGTGGACGAAGCTCCTATCAGTCTTCAGATCATCATATTTCCCGAAATCCCGCAACTCGCACTTGAAATCCTTCTTAGCGATATCTTTGTAGTAATAATAATCGACCTTGGTCTTAAAATCGCATTTTGCCAGAATATACTTCTTATAATTGTAAGTAATTTCTTTGACTCTAATTTTCGCATCTTCAGAAGCAAGGACGACCTTATCACCCTTGATCTTGATAGGCACCTTGCAAAAATAATCGTCGACGTCGATCACAGCCTTCTTATGATAGTCATACTGTGGGGCAACGTTCTCGTCCGCAGAAGCAGCCGTCGCGCCAAGACCAACTGCTGCCGACATCAGAAGCCCCAACATGATTTTGCTCGACATCTTACTCTCCCTTGGGTCGATACCTACGTACAGCAGAGTTCCGCCGTTCTGCTGCAAGCGCCAGACTCTGCATGCCTTGCTGCGGCGAGCCAGTTGCGAGGAGTAACGATCAGCCGGACATCATGTCCGCGTTGTCTGCAATCTAGCTCAAGGTCCACCTAGAGTAAGCTGGCCAACTTCAGAGCAGTCGCGAAACGCGAGATGCAGACACTTGCCCAGCTACACTTAGCTGGCGCAATCAAAGCGACAACGATATCACGATATTAACCTCACCACAACTTCGCATCACCGCACCAACTTCATATTTTAAAGCATGCAAATCTACAAATCATCCGCGTCATTCAATAGCGGATGACAACTCATAGTTAGCACGTATCCCATGAGAGCACAAGGTAACTTTATTGACACTATAGCGCATGCTTCAGGGCATGCTTGATGAGGTGCATTTGATTTTAATAATCAATTGATGTTGTTGGCCAATTAACATTCAGATTTCAGGAAGCCTAAAATTCTTCCTTCTTCTCGCTCTGCCTCTGCATCATCTTGCGCTTGCAGCATTCCGCCGTTGCAGGCCGAAGCCACAATTCCTACTGCCCAAGCCGCTCGGTTTCCGCCATTCGCACCGCCAAAGGACTGTGCCGTTCCTTCTGTCCGTGCACGAGATCGTGAGCCCGACAATCGGTTTATTCACGGCTTCCGGAAGGCTCGTGAGCATTTCCAGAAAATGCCGCCGCCAATACCGCGAGTGCCGCACCTCCACCAGCCTCCCTTGGCAACCATCTCCGGCACCGCTTATCATTCCTCAGGAGCTTCGGTGGGGAACTTCGGTCATGCGTGACGGCATCGGCGGCGGACGCCTTGCCCGGGTTTTCTTGCTCGGCTCCCTCCTGCTCAGTGCCTGCGATGACGGCCAGCCGGCGGAGGAGGCCACCGCAGCCCCTCCACCACCGGGTGTGGTGGTGGAGGCGGTGGCCGAGGCGCCGCTGACCGAGCAGGCGAGCTTCACCGGCCGCATCCAGGCA
>NZ_WUJP01000162.1 GCF_009806515.1 Geminicoccus flavidas
ACCTCGAAGGTCGAGATCATCCCGCGGATCGAGGGATTCCTGGATCGCCGCGCCTTCACCGAGGGTGCCGTGGTGGCCGAGGGCGACGTCCTGTTCGAGATCGAGCGGGACAGCTACGAGGCGGCAGTCAAGTCCGCCCAGGGCAGCCTGCAGCGCGCGGAGGCGGCGGCCAGGCTGGCGGACATCGAGGTGCAGCGTCAGACCACCCTGGTGCGCAACCAGAGCGCCGCCCAGGCCCGGCTGGACGAGGCCACCGCGAAGAAGGGTGATGCGGACGGCGCGGTCCTGCAGGCGCAGGCGGCCCTGGCGCAGGCCGAGCTCAACCTCGGCTACACCACCATCACCGCCCCAATCGCCGGCCGGATCAGCCAGGCCGCACTGGACCCGGGCACGCTGGTGACGCCGTCCAGCGGCGTGCTCGCGACGATCGTCGCTGTC
>NZ_WUJP01000163.1 GCF_009806515.1 Geminicoccus flavidas
GACCCGATGTATGCGGTCTTTCCGGTCTCCAATCGCCAGCTTCTCCAGATCCGCAAGGAGATGGAGGCGCGCAAGGTCGATGCGGCCGGCCTCCAGGCTGGGCTGACCATGGCGGATGGCAGCGACTACCCCCATCCCGGCAAGATCGACTTTGTCGACGTGACGGCGGAACAGGGGACCGACGCCGTGATCGTGCGTGCGGTGTTCCCCAATCCCGAGCATTTCCTGGTGGACGGCCAGATCGCCAAGGTGACCGTGCGGGCCGGCACGCCGGAACAGGTGCTGGTCGTGGCCCAGGGCGCAGTGCTGGCCGACCAGCAGGGCCCCTATGTGCTGACCGTGGCGGCGGACGATACGGCCGAAATGCGCCGGGTCCAGCTCGGTGCCGCGGTCGGCGCCACGGTCGCCGTCACCTCCGGCCTGGCCGAGGGCGACCGGGTGATCGTCGACGGCGTGCAGAAGGTCCGCCCCGGCCAGAAGGTGGCGCCCACCCAGGCCGCCGCC
>NZ_WUJP01000164.1 GCF_009806515.1 Geminicoccus flavidas
ACCGCGCAGCCCTGATCCCGGAAGGGCCGGACGATGATCTCGGACGTCTTCATCAAGCGGCCCCGACTGGCCATGATCGTCTCGATCGTGATCACCCTGGCGGGCGCCCTCTCGATCCTGGCCATCCCACGGGCCCAGTTCCCGGACATCGTGCCGCCCATGGTGTCGGTGACCGCCACCTATCCCGGCGCCTCGGCCGACGTGGTCGAGCAGACCGTGGCCCAGCCGATCGAGCAGCAGGTCACCGGTGTCGACAACATGCTCTACATGAAGTCGACCTCGGGCGCCGATGGCAGCTACACACTGAACGTCACCTTCGCGCTCGGCACCGACCCCGACATCAACACGGTCAACGTGCAGAACCGGGCGAATCTGGCGCTCTCGCAGCTGCCGCAGGAAGTCAGCCGCACCGGCCTCAGCATCAAGAAGAAGTCGTCCGCTCTCCTGCAGGTCGTGAACTTCTCCTCGCCAGACGGGCGCTACGACGCCCTGTTCCTGTCGAACTACGTCACCATCAACGTGCTGGACGCGGTCAAGCGCGTGCCGGGCGTGGGCGACGCGATGCTGTTCGGCCCGCTCAACTACGCCATGCGCGTCTGGCTCGACCCGCAGCGCCTCGCCAATTACGGCATGACGCCCGCCGACGTCGCCCAGGCGATCTCCTCGCAGAACGTCCAGGCGGCAGTCGGGCGGATCGGCGCCCAGCCGGTGGCCGCCGACCAGCAGCTCCAGCTCAACATCGTGACGCTCGGCCGGCTCAGCACGGTGGAGGAATTCGAGCGGCTGATCCTGCGCGCCCTGCCCGACGGCTCGGTGGTGCGGGTGCAGGACGTGGCGAGAGTCGAGCTCGGCGCGCAATCCGCCGACCGGCACTCGATCTACCAGGGCCAGCCGGCCGCCTCGATCGCCGTCTATCAGGCGCCCGGCAGCAATGCGGTCGCCACCGGCGATGCCGTGCGCGCGACCCTGGAACAGCTCGCCGGCCGCTTTCCTGAAGGCATGAGCCATTCAGTCGACTACGACACGACCCTGTTCGTGCGCGCCTCCATTGACGACGTGGTCAAGACCCTCATGGAGGCCTTCGTCCTGGTCGCCCTGGTGGTGTTCCTGTTCCTCGGCAACTGGCGCACCACCCTCATCCCGATCATCGCGGTGCCGGTGGCGCTGGTCGGCACCTTCGCGGTCCTGCTGGCGATCGGATACTCGGCCAACACCATCTCGCTCCTGGCCCTGGTGCTCGCGATCGGCATCGTGGTCGATGACGCGATCGTGGTGGTCGAGAATGTCGAGCGGGTGATGCACGAGGAGCCGCATCTGTCGGTGGCCGAGGCCACCAGCAAGGCGATGCGCGAAATTACCGGCCCCGTGATCGGCATCACCATGGTGCTCCTGTCCGTGTTCGTGCCGACCGCCTTCATCCCGGGCCTGGTGGGCGAGCTCTACCGGCAGTTCGCGGTGACGGTGTCGGTCGCCATGCTGCTCTCGGCGATCAACGCGCTGACCCTATCGCCGGCGTTGTGCGCGGTGCTGCTGCGTCAGGGGCATCGCCCGCCGCAGCGCGGCCCGCTCGCCTGGGTGCTGCGCGGCATCGACCGGGTGCGCGACGCCTATGGCGCGCTGGTCGCCCGGCTGGTGCGCCTGGCGGTGCTGGCGGTGCCGCTGCTGGCGGTCATCGGCTTCGGCATCTGGAGCGGCTTCATCGCCACGCCCAAGGGCTTCCTGCCCGCCGAGGACCAGGGCGCCTTCTTCGTGATCGTCACCCTGCCCGAGGGGGCCGCGGTCGGCCGGACCGAGGCGGTGGCCCGCGAGGCCGAGCAGATCATCCAGGAGAAGCCCGGCGTGCAGGCGGTCACCGGGATCATCGGCTTCGACTTCCTGAACAGCCTGGCCAAGTCTAACAGCGCCTTTTTGATCGGCACGATGAAGCCGTTCGAGGAACGCACCGCGCCCGAGGAGAGCGTGTTCGCCGTGCTGGGGGCACTGCGCGGCGAGCTGGCGGCGATCCCGGAGGCGCAGGTGGTACCTCTGAACGTGCCGCCGATCACTGGCCTCGGCTCCACCGGCGGCTTCGAATTCCAGCTCCAGGACCTGCAGGGCGGCAGCATGGCGACGCTCGCCCAGGTGATCCGCTCGGCGGTCGTAGAGGCCAACCAGCAGCCGGAGCTGGCCGGC
>NZ_WUJP01000111.1 GCF_009806515.1 Geminicoccus flavidas
GCCAGGATAGGCCTCGCGGCCCGGCGGGCGGCGCAGCAGCAGCGACATTTGGCGGTACGCGGTAGCCTGCTTGGACAGGTCGTCATACACGATCACGGCGTGCATGCCGTTGTCACGGAAATACTCGCCCATCGTGCAGCCAGTGTACGGCGCCAGGAACTGCATCGGCGCCGGCTCGGACGCGGTGGCGGCCACCACGATCGAGTACTCCATTGCACCGAAGTCGGTCAGCGTCTTCACCAGCTTCGCCACGGTGGAGCGCTTCTGGCCGACCGCCACGTAGATGCAGAACAGCTTCTTCGTGTCGTCGCCGCCAGCCGCCTCGTTGGTAGCCTTCTGGTTGATGAAGGTGTCGACCGCGATGGCGGACTTGCCGGTCTGGCGGTCGCCGATGATCAGCTCGCGCTGGCCGCGGCCGATCGGGATCAGCGCGTCGACCGCCTTCAGGCCGGTCTGCATCGGCTCATGGACGCCCTTGCGCGGGATGATGCCCGGCGCCTTCACCTCGACCAGGCGACGCTCGGTCGACTGGATCGGGCCCTTGCCGTCGATCGGGTTGCCCAGGCCGTCGACCACGCGGCCGAGCAGGCCCTTGCCGACCGGCACGTCCACGATGGCGTTGGTGCGCTTGACGACGTCGCCCTCGCGGATCGCGCTGTCGGGGCCGAAGATTACGACGCCGACATTGTCCTCTTCGAGGTTCAGCGCCATGCCCTTGGTGCCGTCCGCGAACTCGACCATCTCGCCGGCCTGGACGTCGTCCAACCCGTAGACGCGGGCGATGCCGTCACCCACCGAGAGGACCTGGCCGACCTCGGCCGTCTCTGCCTCGGCGCCGAAGTTCGCGATCTGGTCCTTCAGGATCGCCGAAATCTCAGCGGCACGGATATCCATCAGCCCAACCCTCTCATCGCGACATCAAGTTGCTGAAGCTTGCGCTTCAAGGATGCATCCACTTGGCGGGAACCCACCGTGACCACGAGCCCGCCGATCAGCGAGGGGTCGACCTTGGTGTCCAGCCGGACCTTCTTGCCGGAATACGCGGTGACCGCGTCCGTGAGCGCCGCCAGCTGCTTCTGGTCGAGCGGCTTCGCCGAGGCGACCTCCGCGGTCACCTCGCCGCGCTGTTCGGCCAGGCGCGCCCGGAACGAGCTCACGATCGAGGGCAGCGAGAACAGCCGGCGCTTGGCGGCCAGCACCCCCAGGAACTTCCGGGTGATCTCGCTCAGGTCCAGCTCGTCGGCGACCGCCGAGACGGCGCTGGCATGCTGCTCGCGGGTAACGACCGGGCTCGCGATCAGGCGCGCGAGGTCCGGACTTTCGGCGATGGCACGGTCGAGCTTGTCCAGGTCTGTTCCGACCTGATCAAGCGCACCCTGCTCGCTCGCCAGCTCGAACATCGCCTGCGCGTAACGCGCAGCCAATCCCGAACTCGTGGCTGTTCTGGCAGACAAACGGAACCCCGTCTTCGGCTACGGGCGGCACGCGTATTGCGTCGGCATCCAGCCGCCCGACTTTCGGCGGTGCGGCGGATAACACGACCGTGTGAGCCCTGCAAGCGACCCCCCGTCGCCCGCGCACATCCTGATCGGATTCGACGCAGGCGAGAAGCCCGATGAGCACGGCCGCGCAAGCAGAAATACGCTTTCCGTAAGGGAAAATGGGACGGGCGGACGGCTACAGCGCACCCGCAGGCGTGACGGGTCCGGCCCATGCGGACCGGACCCGTGCTGGCTCAGACGGCCATGGCGGGTCCTGGATCCAGCGCGAAGTCGCTCTTCGTCACCGAGGTCACGCCGTACAGGGTCAGGGTATGCCCGGATCCCACCAGGTCGGGTGCCAACGCATTGCCGAAATCGATCACCAGCGACCCACGGGCAGCCATGTCGTCCGGCTGGACATCGCGGAGTTCCACCCAGTCGTCCAATTCGGTGAGGCTGCCGTCGTGGTTGCTGTCGAGCCGGGCGAACACCTCGTAGCTGTCCAGCCGCGTCGACGGATCGCCGTCGAAGACGTCGGCGTAGAGCTTGTCCTCGCCACGGGTGAAATCGAGCGCCATCGTGTGCCCGGAGATGAACGACGGCTCGGACGGATCCTCCGGAATCTCGATCAGCATGTCGAACCGGTCGCTGCCGGCCCCGCCCGTCAGCAGGTCGGTGCCCCTATCACCGAACAGGATGTCGTCGCCCTCGCCGCCCAGGATGCGGTCGTCGCCCGCACCGCCGGACAGGTAGTCGTTGCCGGTACCTCCCTCGATGAGGTCGTTTCCGGCACCTCCTCCGATGAAGTCGTTGCCGCCGAGCCCGAAGATCTCCAGCCCCTGCCCCGGCGCCACGTTGACCGACCCCGCGTCGTCGCCCGCGGTCGCGGTGATGAGGTCGCCCGCCCGGCTTCCATAGAAGCGTTCGATCGAGACGAGCTGGTCCTTGCCGTCACCGTCGAAGACCTCGCCGGTGCTCAGGTTGGCCACGAGCATCTCGCGACCATCGGAATACTCGACCGTGTCGATCCCGTCGCCGCCGTCGAGCCGGTCATCGCCGGCACCACCCTGGAGCAGGTCGTCGCCGGCCTCGCCCTGGAGGAGATCGTCGCCGTCGCCACCCAGTAGGCGATCATGGCCCGCATCGCCGGACAGGCTGTCGTCGCCGTCATTGCCCTGGATATAGTCGTTGCCGATCCCGCCGAACACGAAATCGTCGCCGCCGAAGCCGAACAGGGCCAAGCCGCGGCCGTGCTCGACATTGCCGCCCACCGCCCCTTCCTTGCTGGCACCCATGATCACGTCACCCGCAGCGCCACCATAGAAGCGCTCGATCGAGGACAGACGGTCGATCCCCTCCGCCGTCACGACCTCGCCGGTGAACAGGTCGGCGAACAGGCTGACCGTCTCATCGGAATAGTTCGCCGTATCGACCCCGGCACCGCCCTGGAGCCGGTCGGAGCCGGCGCCGCCATGCAGCAGATCGTTGCTGGTGCCGCCCTCGAGCAGGTCGTCGGCAGTACCGCCGTAGAGCCGGTCCCGGCCCGTCCCGCCCAGCAGGCGGTCGGCACCGCCACGGCCGAGCAACACATCATCCCCACCCAAGCCATAGATGCTGTCGGCCGAGTTGGTCCCCCACAGCCGGTTGTTGCCGGCATCGCCCCTGATCGTAGCCAATGATCGTCTCCATCACCGTCGACTGATTCGACAGAACGGGAAACGCAGACACCGCATTTCTGTTTACCTGCGAGTCTCCACAGGTTTGTACAGCTGCGCAAATGAATTTCCGGTTCTATACAGACAGGCTGCAGCGCCATTTCCGGGTGGTCAACAGAAACGCAGTAATTGTTTCAATGCTGCAGCGACTCTCTGGCCGGCTGCCCGGGATGCGCCGCATCGGCCGGTGCCGGGACGTCAGAGGAAGTCGTAGGGGTCGACGTCGATCATGAGCTGGATGGCCGACGGCAGGCGGACCGCACCGGTCCAAAGGCGCAGATAGTCCGGCAAGTCGACGTCCAGGCGAGCGCGCACCAGCAGCCGCTCGCGCCAGCGCCCGCGCAGCAATGCTATTGGCGCCGGTGCCGGACCCAGCACCCGCACCCCCGGGTCGATGGGTGCTGCCAGCGCCAGATGGCGGGCGGCGGCCTGCACGTCGACCTGCCGCGCACCCGACAGGATCAGGGAAGCCAGCCGGCCGAACGGCGGAAGCAGGCCGTCCTCCCGTTCGGCAATCTCGGCGGCGACGAACCGGTCGCGGTCGCCGGACGCGAGGGCGCGCATCACCGGGTGGCCCGGCAGGTGGGTCTGGATCAGGACCCGGCCGGGCTTGTCCGCACGGCCGGCGCGGCCGGAAACCTGGTAGAGCAGCTGGAACGAGCGCTCCGCGGCGCGCAGGTCGCCGCCGCCCAGGCCAAGGTCGCCATCCACCACGCCCACCAGGGTCAGGTCCGGGAAATGGTGGCCCTTGGCGACCATCTGGGTCCCGATCAGGATGTCGACCTCGCGCCGCTCCACCGCACCCACGATTGCCGCCGCCTGCCCGGCGGTGGTGGCGGTGTCGCTGGTGAGCAGTGCCGTGCGCGCGTTGGGGAACAGGTGGCGCACCTCGTCGGCGATACGCTCCACGCCCGGCCCTGACAGGGCCAGCGCATCAGTCGTGCCACATTCCGGGCAATGGTCGGGCTCCGGCATGGAGAAGCCGCAATGGTGGCACTGCAGGCGCCGGCGCAGCCGGTGCGCGGTGAGCCAGGCCGAACAGTTCGGGCAGCGAAATCGGTGGCCGCAGGCCCGGCACAAGGACAGGGGCGCATAGCCGCGCCGGTTCAGGAACAGGAGCGCCTGCTCGCCGCGCTCCAGCGTCGCCTCCAGTTCGCCGACCATCCGGGGGGCGAGGAAGCCGGCACCACGGCGCGGCCTGGCCGAGCGCAGGTCGACGATGTCGACCTTGGGTGCCGGCGCACTGCCATGCCGCTCGGGCAGCACCAGCCGGTGGATACGGTCAGGGCCGGCGCTACTGGTGGCTACCACGGTTTCCAGCGACGGCGTGGCCGAGGCCAGCACGATCGGGCAGTTCTCGAAGCGCGCCCGGGCGATCGCCGCATCGCGTGCCTGGTAGGTGACGCCATCGTCCTGCTTGAAGGAGGGATCGTGCTCCTCGTCGACCACGATCAGCCCGACATCCCGCAACGGCAGCCACAGTGCAGAGCGCGCTCCCACCACCAGCGGGACCTTGCCCTCGATCGCCGCGCGCCAGATCTTGCGACGCCGGGCCGAGCGGACATCGGCATGCCAGGCGACCGGGGGCACGCCGAAGGTGCGGGTAAAGCGGGCCGACCACTGGCTGGTCAGGGCGATCTCGGGGAGCAGCACCAACGCCTGGCGGCCGGCCCGGATGCAGGCGGCGATCGCCGCGAAATAGACCTCGGTCTTGCCGGCCCCCGGCACCCCGTCCAGGAGGAAGGCCGCATGGCGCCGCTCCTGCACCGCCTCCTCCAGCCGCCGGGCAGCACTGGCCTGGCCCTCGTTCAGCTGGACCTCGATCCGGGCAGGATCGGGTACCGGCCAGCGCTCCTCGACCACATGGGTCTCGGGCAGGAGCG
>NZ_WUJP01000165.1 GCF_009806515.1 Geminicoccus flavidas
GTCTTCACCACCTTCAACGCCGACACGCCGCAGATCTATCTGGACCTGGACCGGGAGAAGACCCAGACGCTGGGCGTAGCGGTCTCGGACGTGTTCTCCGCCCTGCAGGCGACGCTCGGCGGCTATTATGTCAACGACTTCAACGTGTTCGGCCGGACCTGGCAGGTGCAGATCCAGGCCGAGGCCGACTACCGGCGCCGGGTCGACGACATGTTCCGGATCAATGTCCGCAACGCTGAAGGCGAGATGGTGCCGATGAGCGCCATCGCCTCGATCCGCCTGGAGCTCGGCCCCTCGGCGATCAGCCGCTACAACGGCTTTCGCAGCGTCACCCTGAACGGCAGCCCGGCACCGAACGCCAGCTCGGGCGACGCGATCGCGGCGATGGAGCGGGTAGGCGCCCGCCTGCCCGCCGGCTACGGCTATGAATGGACCGGCACGGCGCTCCAGGAGAAGGAGGCGGCCGGCAAGACCTCGATCGTGCTCGTGATGGCCGTGCTGTTCGCCTACCTGTTCCTGGTCGGGCTCTACGAGAGCTGGAACATCCCGATCCCGGTGCTGCTCTCGGTCTCGGTGGGCATATTGGGCGCCATTGGCGGCCTGTATCTGGCCGGGCTGCCGTTCGACGTGTACGCGCAGATCGGGCTGGTGGTGCTGATCGGGCTGGCCGCCAAGAACGCCATCCTGATCAACGAGTTCAGCCTGGAGATGCGCGCCAAGGGCATGGGCCTGCGCGAGAGCGCCATCGAGGGGGCGAAGCTCCGCTTCCGCCCGGTGATGATGACCAGCTTCGCCTTCATCCTGGGGCTGGTGCCGCTGATCCTGGCGACCGGGCCGGGCTCGGCCAGCCGGATCGCGGTCGGCTCGCCGGTCTTCTACGGCATGCTGGCCGCAGCCTCCGTCGGCATCCTGCTGATCCCGATGCTCTACGTGGTGTTCCAGCATCTGCGCGAGCGGACCGGTTGGCGGCCTGCTTCGCCGCACCCGGATGACCAGACCCACGTGATTCCGCCGCCCGCGGAGTGAGCCGGTCTGGCCGGGACGACGGTGCCGACATAGTTTGTTACGCGATGGCCGCTGCACCTGTCGCCACGGGGGCCTAGACTTGCGTCGTCTGTCGGCAACCGGGCTTTCCCCATGAATCTACCTACGCAGCCGCGGTCGCATGAAGCTGCGGCCACTTCGGAGGATCCGGCAAACGGCCCGCAGGCGCCACGGCGCCGTGGCCGGCCGGGCCGCTGGCTGCTGGTGGGCGTGGCGGTCCTGGCCGTTGGCTTCGCCTGGCTGCGCTTTGGCGATCTCGGGCCCTGGCTGGACGGGGCGCCCCCCTGGGTCCGGGAGGCGGCCCTGCTGGTCCGCGGCGAGACCCCGGCCGAGCCGGAGGCGGCACGGGCACCTGCCCCGGTGCCGGTCCAGGTGGCGCAGGTGGCGATCCGCAGCGTGCCCGTCGAGTTCCGCTCGGTCGGCACGGTGGAGGCAGTCGAGACCGTGGCCATCCGCTCGCGGGTGGATGGCGTGGTCGAGAAGATCCTGGTCGCCGACGGCGCGCGGGTGAAGGCCGGTGACCTCCTGGTCGAGCTGGACTCCCGGCCGATCGAGGCGCAGATCGACCAGCAGGAAGCCAATATCCGACGCGACCGCGCCCAGCTCGAGAACGCCAAGGTCATCCTGGGTCGGGCCCAGGACCTGGCCCAGCGTGGTGCCACCGCCCAGCAGTCGCTGGACGATGCCCGCACCCAGGTAGCATCGCTGACTGCGGGCCTCGCCGCCAGCGAGGCGCAGCTCCGTGCCCTGCAACTGGAGCGCTCCTTCCACCGAGTCACCGCCCCCTTCGACGGCCGGATCGGCCGGCTGACGGTGAGCCTGGGTGCCATCGTGCGTGGCTCGGACACGGGCGGCACCATCGCCACCCTGAACCAGGTTGATCCGATCTATGTGGCGGTCGGTATACCGCAGAACCTGCTGGGCGAACTGTCCCAGGCCCTGCAGGCCGGCACCGCGCGGATCGAGGTGCCCCTTCCGGGCAGCACGGAGACCCGCACCGGACCGGTCACCATGGTCGAGAACCAGGTCGAGCGCGGCACCGGCCTGGTCACCGTGCGGGCACGCATCAAGAACGACGACCAGCGCCTGTGGCCGGGCACCGTGCTGGATGCGCGCCTGATCCTGCGTGACGACCCGGACGCCCTGGTGGTGCCGAGCGGTGCCGTCCAGATCAGCCAGACCGGCTCGTTCCTATTCGTGATCGACCAGGACCAGAAGGCCAGGGTCCAGCCGGTGCAGGTCGACCGGACCGCAGGCGATTATGCCGTGCTGACGTCCGGCCCGCCCGCCGGCACCACCGTAGTCACCGAGGGCCAGATCCGCCTGACCGACGGCGCAGCCGTGCATATCGAGGACAGCCAGCAGGGCCTGGAGGCGCGGCTGTGAAGCTGGCGGAACTGTGCATCCGCCGCCCAGTCATGGCCACGCTCGTGACGGCAGCGATCCTCCTGGGTGGCATCGCCGGCTGGCGCACCCTGCCGTCCGCGGCCTTGCCGCGGGTCGACTTCCCGACCATCCAGGTCACTGCCAGCCTGCCCGGCGCCAGCCCGGAGACCATGGCCTCCTCGGTGGCGGCACCGCTGGAGCGGCAGTTCGCGACGATCGCCGGCATCGACACGATGACCTCGGAATCGACGCAGGGGAACACCGACATCACCATCCAGTTCGAGCTGGATCGCGACATCGACGGGGCGGCGCTCGACGTGCAGTCGGCGCTGTCCACCGCCCAGCGGCGGCTGCCGCCGGAGATGACCACCCCGCCCTCGTTCCGCAAGGTCAACCCGGCCGACCAGCCGATCCTGTTCCTGAGCCTGTCCTCGGCGACCCTGCCGCTTTCCAGGGTCAACGACTATGCCGAGAGCCTGCTCGCCAACCAGATCTCGCAGATCGAGGGCGTGGCGCAGGTGCTGGTCTGGGGCGGGCAGAAATATGCGGTGCGGGTCGAGGTCGACCCGGTCCAGGCGGCAGCCCGCGGCCTCACCACCTCGGACGTGCGCAACGCCATCGCATCGGCCGCGTCGACCACACCGGTCGGCACGCTCGCCGGATCCGCGCGCACGCTGACCATCGACCCGCAGGACCCGCCGTCCAACGCCGACGAGTACCGGCCGCTGGTGGTCGCCTGGCGCAATGGCCAGCCGGTGCGGCTGGGCCAGATCGCCAACCTGCGCGACGGGGTGGAGAACGAGCGGGGTGCCGGCTGGTTCAACGGCGAGCGTGCGATCGTGCTGGCGATCCAGCGCCAGCCGGACGCCAACACCGTGGCGGTCGTCGACCGGATCCGCGAGG
>NZ_WUJP01000166.1 GCF_009806515.1 Geminicoccus flavidas
CTTCGTGTTCCTGAAGGACCCGCGCGCCACGATCATCCCGGCGCTCAGCCTGCCGGTCTCGGTGATCGGCACGTTCGGTGTGATGGCGCTGCTGGGCTACTCGATCAACAACATGACCCTGCTGGCCCTCACTTTGTGCGTGGGCTTCGTGGTCGACGACGCGATCGTGGTGCTGGAGAACATCGTCCGCCATGTCGAGGAGGGCATGGGGGTCTTCCAGGCAGCACTCAAGGGCTCGGCCGAGATCGGCTTCACCATCGTCTCGATGACCGTCTCGCTGGTCGCGGTGTTCATCCCGGTGCTGTTCATGGGCGGCGTGGTCGGGCGGGTGTTCCGCGAGTTCGCGGTGACCATCTCGGTGGCAATCCTGATCTCCGGCTTCGTCTCGCTCACCTTGATCCCGATGCTCTGCTCGCGCTTCCTCAAGCCGCACGACCCGGATGCAGGGCGGGGCAACCTGTTCGCCCGAGCTGCCGACTGGCTGGTCGACGGCATGACCGGCATCTACCGGTGGACCCTGGACGTGGTGCTGCGCCACCAGTTCCTCACCCTCCTGGCGACCTTCGGCACGTTGGCCTACGCTATCCATC
The DNA here is from genome assembly GCF_009806515.1 of Geminicoccus flavidas. Taxonomy (GTDB): domain Bacteria; phylum Pseudomonadota; class Alphaproteobacteria; order Geminicoccales; family Geminicoccaceae; genus Geminicoccus; species Geminicoccus flavidus. Next base: position 591 of record NZ_WUJP01000166.1, read on the forward strand.
TCTATGTCGCGGTGCCCAAGGGCTTCTTCCCGATCGAGGACACTGGCTTTCTGTCGGTGGTGACCGAGGCCCGGCCCGACATCGGCTTCGACGCGATGGTCGAGCAGCAGCGCCGGGTCGCCGAGATCGTGGCCGCCGATCCGGCGGTAGCCTACTTCAACTCGCGGGTGGGCGGCGACCAGCTCAATTCGGGCCGGATGTTCATCGCCCTGAAGAGCCGGGACGAGGGGCGCACCGAATCGATCCAGGACATCGCGGCGCGGCTGCGCCAGGCGACCAGCACGGTGCCCGGGATGAAGACCTTCTTCATCCCGGTCCAGAACATCAATATCGGCGGGCGCTCGTCCAACAGCCAGTACCAGTACACGCTCCAGGCCGCCGAGCTCTCGACGCTGATCGAGACCGTGCCGCAGCTGGTTGAGGTGATGTCCGGGCTGCCCGAGATCCAGGACGTGTCGAGCGACCTCGAGGTGACCAACCCGCAGCTGCGGATCGAGGTCGACGAGGACCGGGCGGCCGCCATCGGAGTGCGCTCCGACCAGATCCGCTCGGCCCTCTACGACGCGTTCGGCACGCGCGAGGTCGGCACGATCTACACCAGCACCGACAGCTACCCGATCATCCTGGAATCCGGCCGGGAACAGCAGGACGACCCCTCCATCCTGGGCCGGGTGTTCGTGAAGTCCACCGACGGCGACAGCGTGCCGCTCTCGGCGGTGACCAGGACCACGCGGGAGGCGGGGCCGCTCGCGGTCAATCGCCAGTCGCAGCAGCCTGCCGCCACCATCTCCTTCAACCTGGCGCCCGGCTATGCGCTGAGCGACGCGGTGAGCGCCATCGAGCGGGCGCGCGCCGAGGGCGAGATCGCCCCGCAGGTGGTCGGCGGCTTCTCCGGCACCGCCCAGGCCTTCCAGGACGGGCTCGCCAACCAGCCGATCCTGCTGCTGGCGGCGATCCTCACGATCTACATCGTGCTGGGCATCCTTTATGAGAGCTTCGTCCACCCGATCACCATCCTGGCCGGCCTGCCGTCCGCGGGGATCGGTGCCATCTGGGCGCTGACCTGGCTGGACATGGACCTTTCGGTGATCGCGGTGATCGGCATCGTGATGCTGATCGGCATCGTGAAGAAGAACGCGATCATGATCGTCGACGTGGCGCTGGACGAGCGGCGTGCCGGCGCCCCGCCGGTCACCGCGGTGCGCACGGCCTGCCTGCGGCGCTTCCGCCCGATCATGATGACCACGTTCGCCGCGATCTTCGGCGCCCTGCCGATCGCACTTGGCCTGGGGGCCGGTGCCGAGCTGCGCCAGCCGCTGGGCGTCGCGGTGGTGGGCGGCCTCGCCGTCTCGCAACTGGTCACCCTCTACATCACGCCGGTGGTCTGGCTCTACCTGGAGCGGCTGGCCACGCGCCGTGGCCGGGGACGGGAGTCCCTGGCGGCACCCGCCTAAACCGCCGGCAGATCCGGCCTCAGCCATGCAGCGGCCGCGCGGCGTGGCCGGCCGCGATACGGGCGTGGCGGAACGCGAGCAGGTCGATCACCTCGGCACCCTCCGCACCGAGGAAATCCCCCAATATGTTGGGCAGGGGCGACGCCGCGGCCGGGGCCAGCAGTGCCGCCGCCGGCAAATCCACGCCATGTGTCGGCGGGGCCACGGCAAGGCGCGCGTTCCCTTGATAGGATCGCCACCAGCGGGGCTTCAGGACATCCAGCATTCCGTTCCTCGACCAACCTGTCCGTCTGACGCGCAGCATGAGGCCGGCTGGTTAATGTTCGATGAAGACCGGACCGCCTTGGCTGGAAGAACGGACGCATGGACCTGTCGATCGTGCCCGGTGCGCTGGTGCGGCATCCTCGTGAGCCCGACTGGGGCCTGGGCATGGTCCAGAGCGTGATCGGTCACCGGGTCACGGTGAACTTCGAGCATCGCGGCAAGGTTACGATCGACCTGCGCCATGTGACGCTCGAGCCGGTCCGCCCGGATCCCCCCAGGCGATGAGCCGACGCGCGTCGGCCGGGCTCGCACCGGCCGCCCGAACTGCCCGCAGCCGCCGGGTGGTGCGGCCGCCCACGCCAGCGCCGCCCATGCCGGTCCGCCGCCGGCCGGGCAGCCCCGAACGCGCGGCCCCGCCTCGTCCAGGCTGGCGCCGCCGCCTGGTTCTGCTCCTGCTGCTCCTACCGCTGCTGGCCGTAGCGCTGCTGGCGGCGGATGCGGCCCTGCTCGCTTCAGGGGTTACCCGGCCGGCACGGACGGCCGCCGTAACCCTCTTGGACCGGCGGGGCGTGCCGCTGACTACGCTCGGCGACGGGTTTGCCCGGCCGCTGACACTGGACCAGGTGGCAAGGCCCATGATCGATGCGATCGTCGCAATCGAGGACCGGCGCTTCTTCGCGCATGACGGCATCGACCCGACCGGCGTGATGCGGGCAGCATTACGCAACCTCGCCGCCGGACGGATCAGCGAGGGCGGCAGCACGATCACCCAGCAACTCGCCAAGCTGGCCTTCCTCACGCCGGAGCGCAGCTTCCTGCGCAAGCTGCGCGAGGCGGCCCTGGCGCTGTGGCTGGACGCGACCCTGAGCAAGAAGGAGATCCTGGCGGCCTATCTGGACCGGATCTATCTGGGATCCGGCGTGACCGGCATCCGGGCCGCCGCGCGCCGCTATTTTGCGGTGGAGGCCGCAGCGCTCGACCTGCCGCAGGCAGCGCTGCTGGCTGGCCTGGTCAAGGCGCCCTCGCGGTTGGACCCCGGCCGCAATGCCGATGCCGCGCAGGCTCGCGCCGGGGTGGTGCTCCAGGCCATGGCCGCCACCGGCGCCATCAGCCAGCATGAGGCGGATGCCGCGCGCGCCAGACCGGCCCGGATCCTGGCCCCAGGCTATGCCGATCCGACCCTGCGCACGCTGGCCGAGCGCGCCCGGCGGCAGATGACGGGGGCGCTGGTCGCCACCACGACGCTGGATGCCGGCCTCAGCCGGCGGGCCAGGCAGGCACTCCTGGCCGGGCTGGCGGAGGCGCGGCGCGGCGCCACGGCCGGGGCAATGCTGGTGCTCTCGGCGCAGGGCGAGGTGCTGGCCGCGGCTTCGGTTCCTGGATCGGTGGGTGGGCTGGACCGGGCAGGCCAAGTCCGTCGACAGCCGGGCTCGGCGTTCAAGCCGGTCCTGTTCGCTGCTGCACTGGAAGCCGGCTACCGGCCCGACCAGCCGATCCCGACCGAGGCGCCGGTGATCGATGGCTGGCGGCCGCGCAACATGGTGGCCCTGCCAGGGCCGGAAGTGACGCTTGCCGAAGCGATGGCCCTGTCGGTGAACACCGCCGCAGTGCGGCTCGGCATGGCGATCGGCCTGGACGAGGTGATCGCCATGGCGCGCCGGCTGGGCATCGCCTCGGACCTGCCGGCCGTGCCCTCGCTGCTCCTGGGCAGTGCCGAGCTGGGCATGCCGGAACTCGCCGCGGCCTATGCAGCCATGACGGGGGATGGCCGCCTGCGCATGCCGGTCTGGCTGCGCGGCATTCGCGACGAGGCTGGGCACCAGGAGACGCCCGCCGCACCGGCGCCGGTGCGCGCCCTGCAGCCGCAGACGGCGGCGACCATGCGCGCGCTCCTCGCCGAGGCGATGCAGCACGGCACCGGCAAGGCGGCGGCGATCCCGGGCGGGTTCGGCAAGACCGGCACCAGTTCCGACTTCCGCGATGCCTGGTTCGTCGGCGGCACGGGGAACGGCACGATCGTCGCGGTCTGGGTCGGCAACGACGATCGCACGCCGATGGGTGGGGAAACTGGCGGTGGTCTGCCGGCAAGGATCTTTCGCGCGTTCGTGACCGGGGCGCCCTGATCAGGTCCGCTCGTGCAGGATCCAGCGGATCATGTCGCGTACGATGCGCACCATGCGCTCGCGGTCCAGCGAGGGGTTGCGGATCGCGCGCACCGGGATTCCCTGGAACAGGGTGAACAGGCTCTCGACCCGATCCTCCATGTCCGGCACGGCGGCCGGATCGGCACCACCCATGGCCTTGGCCAGCATCTCGCGCATGCGGGCACGCACCACCGCGTCCGAGGCCTGGACTACCTCGGCCACCTTGGGATTGCGCGCCGCCTCGGCCAGCACCTCAAGCATCAAGGCGGTGCTGGCCAGGTCCATGCAGCTGTCCACGCCCCGCGCCGCCTCGTCCACCAGCGCGTCGGCCAGCGGCGCGGCACTGCCTTCGACCTGATCGAGCAGAGCTAGAACCTCCTCTTGCTGGCTCTCGACGATCGCGATGATGATCGCTTCCTTGCTCTGAAAGTAATGGTAGATGTGGCCGACGCTCATGCCGGCGCTCTTGGCGATCTCGGCCATGCTGGCATTATGGAAGCCGTGGCGGCAGAAGCAATGCGTGGCCCCTTGCAGGACCTGCTGCCGGCGTGATTCGTTGCGGGTCCGCTCGAGGCAGCTCCGCTCGGCAATCCCATCTCGTTCCACCTGGGGCACCGACCCTTTCTCTCCAGCCTTGCAGCAACTTGACGCTGCTCTGCAGCATTCTTAGAATGAACGCTCATTCTAGACAAGCGATGGCCCTACCGTTGATGCCTCGCCCCGAGGTTCCGGTACGACTGCGCGGTCGATCTCGTCGGAGTTTGCGCATGCGGAATATTCTCGGCCGGATCCCGGCCGGCCTCTTGCTCGCCGGCATCCTGGTGCTGACTGGTTGCGAGCAGGAAGAGGCAGGTGGCGCGCAGACCGACGCGGGGCCGCCGCCGCCCACGCCCGTGACGGTGGTGACGCTGACGACGCAGCCCGTGGACATCACCACCGTGCTGCCCGGGCGCGCTTCCCCCTACCAGATCGCCGAGGTCCGCCCGCAGGTCACTGGGATCCTGCAGGAGCGGCTGTTCCGCGAGGGCGCCGACGTGGAAAAGGGCGAGCCGCTCTACCGAATCGACCCGGCCGTCTACCAGGCGGCCTACGAGACGGCGAAGGCGGAGCTGGCCCAGGCGGAAGCGGCCAGGGTGTCCGCGCAGAACCGGGCGCGGCGCAACGAGGAGCTGGTGCGCACCAACGCGGTCAGCCGGGCCGCCTATGACGACGCCACCGCGGCCCTGGGCGAGGCCAATGCCGCGGTCGAGGCGCGCCGGGCGGCCCTGGCGGCTGCTGAGATCAACCTCAACTACACGACGGTCCGAGCACCGATCGCCGGCCGGACCGGCCGGTCCGCGTTCACCGCGGGCGCGCTGGTCACGGCCAACCAGCCCGAGCTGCTGACCACCATCCACCAGCTCGACCCGATCTATGTCGACGTGACCCAGGCCAGCGCTGACCTCTTGAAGCTGCGGCGTGCGGTCGAGGACGGGCGCTACCAGCGGGTCGAGCCGGGCAAGGCCGAGGTCGAGCTCACGCTGGAGGACGGCACGACCTATGCGCATCCCGGCACGCTCGAGTTCGCCGACGTGGCGGTCAGCGAGAGCACCGGTGCGGTGACCCTGCGCGCCCTGTTCCCCAACCCGGACAACGTCATCCTGCCCGGCATGTTCGTGCGCGCGGCGATCAAGGCCGGCGTGGACCCGGAGGGCATCCTGATACCGCAGCGGGCAGTCACGCGCGACCCCAAGGGCCGGGCGACCACGCTCGTGGTCCTGCCGGACAACAAGGTCGAGCAGCGCATCATCGTGGTGGACCGCTCGGTCGGCGACAGCTGGCTGGTTTCCGAGGGCGTGAAGGCAGGCGAGCGGGTGATCGTCGAGGGCGTGCAGAAGGTACGCCCGGGCGCCGAGGTGGCGCCGACCGAGCAGCAGGCGAATTCGGTGGCCGATGCGTCCGGCGACGACCAGGCGATCCGGAGGTAAGGCAGAGTGGCCCGCTATTTCATCGACAGGCCGATCTTCGCCTGGGTGCTCGCCATCGTCGTGATGATGGCGGGCGTGCTCGCCATCTGGACGCTGCCGATCGCCCAGTACCCGGCGATCGCGCCGCCATCCGTGTCGATCACCGCGAACTATCCCGGCGCCTCGGCCAAGGTGGTCGAGGATTCGGTCACCCAGGTGATCGAGCAGCGCATGAAGGGCATCGACGGCCTGCGCTACATGTCGGCGACCAGCAGCTCGTCGGGGCAGGTGCAGATCACCCTGACCTTCGAGCCGGGCACCGATGCCGACATCGCGCAGGTCCAGGTCCAGAACAAGCTGGCGCTGGCCACCCCGCTCCTCCCTGAGCAGGTGCAGCGCCAGGGCGTGCAGGTGGCCAAGGCGTCGAGCAGCTTCCTGATGGTGGTCGGCCTGGTGGCGGCCGAGGGCACTGATTACGACCAGACCGACATCGCGGACTACATCGCCTCCAACATCCAGGACCCGATCTCCCGGGTCAGCGGTGTCGGCGAGGTGCAGCTGTTCGGCGCGCAGTACTCGATGCGGGTCTGGCTCGACCCGCGCAAGCTGGTGGATTTCGGCCTCACCCCCCAGGACGTCATCCAGGCGATCCGCGCGCAGAACGCCCAGGTGGCCGCGGGCCAGCTGGGTGGCCTGCCGGCCACGGAGGGCCAGGAGCTCAACGCCACCATCACCGCGCAGTCCCTCCTCCAGACCCCGGAGCAGTTCCAGCAGATCTTCCTGCGCACGCTGGAGGACGGCTCGACCATCCGGCTGGGCGACGTCGCCCGGGTCGAGATCGGGGCGGAGAACTACGAGACGGCGGCCAAGTATAACGGCCGCCCGTCGACCGGACTCGCCATCCAGCTGGCCGCGGGCGCCAACGCGCTGGAAACGGCCGAGGCGGTGCGCGCCAGGGTGGCCGAGCTGGAGACCTTCCTGCCGCCCGGCCTGGAGGTCATCATCCCCTACGACACGACCCCGTTCGTGAAGGTCTCGATCGAGAGCGTGGTGCACACGCTGATCGAGGCGGTCGTGCTCGTCTTCCTGGTGATGTACCTGTTCCTGCAGAACCTGCGCGCGACGCTGATCCCGACCATCGCGGTGCCGGTGGTGCTGCTCGGCACGTTCGCGATCCTGCAGGCCGCGGGCTTCTCCATCAACGTGCTCACCATGTTCGCCATGGTGCTGGCGATCGGCCTGCTGGTCGACGACGCCATCGTCGTGGTCGAGAATGTCGAGCGCGTGATGCACGACGAGAAGTTGCCGCCCAAGGAGGCGACCCGGCGCTCGATGGACCAGATCACCGGGGCCCTGATCGGCATCGGCCTGGTGCTGTCGGCGGTGTTCATCCCGATGGCCTTCTTCGGCGGCTCGACTGGCGTGATCTACCGGCAGTTCTCGATCACCATCGTCTCGGCGATGGCGCTCTCGGTGCTGACCGCGCTGATCCTGACTCCCGCCCTGTGCGCCACCATCCTGAAGCCCTCCCATCCGCCCAGGCGCGGCCCGTTCGCCTGGTTCAACCGCGGCTTCGAGAAGACCACCCACGGCTATGTCGGCCTAGTCGGCTACATCGCCCGGCGCGCGACGCGCTTCCTGGTCGTCTACCTGATCCTGGCGATCGGCGTCGGCTACCTGTTCGTGCGCCTGCCCACCGCGTTCCTGCCGGACGAGGACCAGGGCATCATGTTCGTGCAGGCGCAGCTTCCGGTGGGCGCCACACAGGACCGCACCTGGGAGGTGCTGGACCAGGTCGAGCGCTACTTCCTGGAGGACGAGGGCAACTCGGTCGCCTCGATCTTCACGGTCGCCGGCTTCAGCTTCTCGGGTTCGGGGCAGAACGCGGGCATCGGCTTCGTGCTGCTCAAGGACTGGAGCGAGCGCGAGGACCCGTCCCAGCACGTGGCGGCGATCGCGGGGCGGGCCATGGGCGCCTTCTCCCAGATCAAGGACGCCATGGTGTTCGCGTTCGCGCCGCCGGCCGTGCTGGAGCTGGGCAATGCCACCGGCTTCGACGTGCAGCTCCAGGATCGCGCCGGCCTCGGCCATGACGCGCTGATGGAGGCGCGCAACCAGTTCCTGGGCCTGGCCGCGCAGAACCCGAACCTGGTCGCGGTGCGGCCGAACGGCATGGAGGACCAGCCCGAGTACCGGATCGAGATCGACCACCACAAGGTGGGCGCGCTCAGCCTGTCGATCGAGGACGTGAACGACGCCCTGACCACCGCCTGGGGCGGCACCTACGTCAACGACTTCCTGGACCGCGGCCGGATCAAGCGGGTCTACGTGCAGGCCGATGCGCCGGCGCGCATGATGCCCGAGGACCTGGACCTCTGGTACGTGCGCAACAGCCAGGGCGAGATGGTACCGTTCTCGGCGTTCGCCAGCGCCTACTGGGCCTACGGCTCGCCCAGGCTGGAGCGCTATAACGGCCAGCCCTCGGTCGAGATCCTGGGCCAGCCGGCCCCCGGCTTCAGCTCGGGTGCTGCCATGGAAGAGGTCGAGAAGATCATGGCGCAGCTCCCCGATGGCTTCGGCTACGAGTGGACCGGCATCTCCGACCAGGAGCGCGCGGCCGGCTCGCAGGCGCCGCTGCTCTACGCGATCTCGATCCTGGTGGTCTTCCTGTGCCTCGCCGCCCTCTACGAGAGCTGGTCGATCCCGTTCTCGGTGATGCTGGTGGTGCCGCTGGGCGTGCTGGGCGCGCTCTCGGCAGCGATGCTGATGGGGCTGTCCAACGACGTGTTCTTCCAGGTCGGCCTGCTCACCACGATCGGGCTGTCGGCGAAGAACGCCATCCTGATCGTGGAGTTCGCCAAGGACCTGAACGAGGCGGGCAAGAGCCTGATGGATGCGACGCTGGAAGCGGCCAGGATGCGGCTGCGCCCGATCCTGATGACCTCGCTGGCGTTCGGCCTGGGCGTCACCCCGCTGGCGATCTCGTCCGGCGCGGGCTCGGGCGGCCAGAACGCGATCGGCATCGGCGTGCTGGGCGGCGTGATCGCGGCGACCTTCCTGGGCATCCTGTTCGTGCCGATGTTCTTCGTGGCGGTGCGCAAGATGTTCGGCAAGAAGGAGCAGCTGGAGGCGCACCGGCCGGAAGGCGTGCCGGCGGAATAGCCACAAGGCCTCGGTCGTCATCATGGGCGGCGCCTCCGGCGGGGGCGCCGCCCTTTTTCCTGGCACCTTCTTCACCGCGGCCGACGGTCCGGACAGCGGCTTTTGCCTGGACCCTCCCCCCTGACCGCGCCACTTGTGCCGCCACGGCATCCAGAGGGAGAGGAGCAGATGGCGCAGCCTGCCGGCCGCCATGTCGCGGTGATCGGCTTCGGGACGGTCGGGGTCGGCTGGACCGCGCTGTTCCTGGCGAACGGCCATGACGTCACCGTCCACGATCCGGCGGTGGCGGACCTGGCCGAGCTGGAGGCGAAGCTGGCCCCCTGCCTCGATAGCCTGCGCCGGCTCGGCCGCAGCGGCACGGGTCGGCTGGCCCTGGCGGACTCCGTCGAGGCCGCGGCGGCGCAAGCCTTCTTCATCCAGGAGAACGCGCCGGAGCGGATCGAGCTGAAGGTCGACCTCCTGCGCCGGCTGGACCTGGCGGCCCCGGCGGAAGCGGTCATCGCCAGCAGCACCTCCTCTTTGCTCTGGAGCGAACTCACCGCCGGCTGCGAGAGGGCCCAGCGGGTGATCGTCGCCCATCCGTTCAACCCGCCGCACTTGGTCCCGCTGGTCGAGCTGTATGGCAGCGATGCCGGCTGCCTGGACGCCGCGCAGGCCTTCTATGCCGGGCTCGGCATGCGGCCGGTCCGGCTGCAGAAGGAGATGCGCGGGCACATCGCCAACCGGCTGTCCTCCGCGCTCTACCGAGAGGCGGTGCATCTCGTGGAAGAAGGCGTGGCCTCGGTCGAGGAGATCGACCAGGCCCTGCGCGACGGGCCCGGCCTGCGCTGGGCGGTGGTGGGCGCCCATCTGGCCTATCACCTGGGCGGCGGCCAGGGGGGTATTCGGCACTATCTGGACCATCTGGGCCCGAGCCAGGAGCGGCGCTGGCAGGATTTAGGTCAGCCGCGGCTGACGCCCGAACTCAAGGCGAAGCTGGTCGAGGGCGTGCTGGCCGAGGCGGGTGGCCGGTCGATCGCGGAGCTGGAGGCGGAACGGGACGCAGCCCTGGTTGCACTGCGCCTGGCCCGGGCGGAGGCCGGCCAATGACTGCCCGTCCGCCGGTCGCCATTGCGGTGGCGCCGAATGGCGCCCGGCTGCGCAAGGCCGACCATCCGGCCCTGCCGATTACGCCCGAGGAGCTGGCGCATACCGCGACCGCCTGCCTGGCGGCCGGTGCCGCGATGATCCACCTGCACGCCCGGGACGAGCAGGAGGGTCACTCGCTGGACCCGGGCTTGGTCCGCGCCTGTGTCGCTGCGGTCGAGGCGGCGGTGGGCGACCGGCTGGTCATTCAGGTCACCACCGAGGCGGTCGGGCTCTACCCGCCGGAAGCGCAGATGGCGCTGGTCCGGGCGGTGCGGCCGGAAGCGGCGTCGGTGGCGCTGCGCGAGCTGGTGCCCGATCCGGCCGCCGAGCCGGAGGCGGCGAAGTTCTACGCCTGGTGCCAGGAGGCCGGCATCTGGCTGCAGCACATCCTCTACGACCGTGCCGACGTGCTGCGGCTGAAGGGTCTGGTGGCACGTGGCGTGGTGCCGGAGGAGCGGCCATCAGTGCTCTACGTGCTGGGCCGCTACAGCGAGGGCCAGCGCTCCGCCCCGGCGGACCTGCTGCCCTTCCTCCAGGCGGCCGACCCGGTCTGGCCCTGGATGGCCTGCGCCTTCGGCGCCCAGGAGCTGGATTGCCTGATGGCCGGGGCACTGCTGGGCGGGGACCTGCGGATCGGCTTCGAGAACAACCGGCTGGCGCCCGATGGCACACCCGCTCGGTCCAACGAGGCGCAGGTAGCGGGTGCGGCTTCGGTGCTGGCCGGCCTAGGCCGGCGCCCGGCCAGCGCGGCCGAGCTGCGCCAGAAATACCTAAATCTTTGATCTAGAACGGTTCCTCGGGTTCAGTGTGCAGAATGCATATGCGCACCATGCCCGTGGACCGGTCAGCCGGTTCGACCTCCCATTATCGCATTGCGGCGGCTTGGCGGGAAGCTGCCGGTATGGCCCGCCAGCGGGCGATCGCCAGCCAGAGCTGGTCCAGCACCAGCATGGCCAGGATGGTCAGCCCGGTCAGCGGGAACACCGCGCCCAGGGCCAGCACCAGCACGGTGACGCCCACCGCGATCCGCCGGTTCGCCGGCCAAGCGGGCGCGCCCATGCCGCCGGCCGGGCGGCGCTTCCACCACATCACCGCCGCCGATACCGCCATCAGCACGATCGCGACGCAGACCAGCGCCATGACGATCTTGTTGGCCAAGCCGAACTCCTGGCCCATGTGGACATTGATGCCCCACTCGATCGCCTTGCCACCCAGGCCGTAATCCTTGAAGCCGACATCGATGATGCTCTCGCCGGTGTACTGGTCGAGATGGATCACTCGCTCGAAGTCGAGATCGTCCGGATAGACTGAGCCGGTATAGACGCCGTCCACCTGGCTTGGCAGGGCGACGGCATAACCGGTGGCCAAGCCCATCGCGTCGAGGGTGCTGACCGCCCGGTTCAGCCCGATCGGGGGCGGCAGCGTGTCCGCGGCGACAGAGGGGGTCGGGGCTGCCGCAGCACCATGATGATGGTCGCTCACGATGGGTGAGGTCGGCACCGG
>NZ_WUJP01000167.1 GCF_009806515.1 Geminicoccus flavidas
TGCATGCTGCATCGTCCAGCCGACCTCGTCGACCACCGCGTGCATGGACAGGCTGGAGACCGGCGTGTCGCCCCAGGCCCCAGCTGGGAAGCCCTGGCCGAGACTGGTCAGCACCGCCAACGACCGGTCGCCCCAATAGGTCGACCAGGGCATGCCGGTGAGCGCCAGGAAGCCGATGAACAGACCGGTCACCAATCCGGTCACGGCATGGAGGTCCCGCCAGAACAGGCGGTGCTTCCTGGTGCCGCGCAGGCTGACGATGCCGCCCTTCTGCCGCCTGCGCGGCCACCAGAGATAGAAGCCGGTCACGACCAGGATGATCGCGGCGCCGCCCACGACCTCGATCACATAGCTGGGCCAGGTGCCGAACAGGGCCAGGCTGTGCAGTTGGCGCACCGTCCACATCACCGAGGACTTGTCGTCCATGGTGCCCAGGATGCGGCCGTCATAGGGATCGAGATAGACCGAGAACTTTGCCCCGTCCGCGCCCTTGAAGCCGATCGCGGCCGAGGAGGTCGGGCCGGCGGGCGGTACGAACTGGTAGACTGTGCCGGCATGGGCCGCCTGGGCATGGGCGACCAGCGTCTCCGGCGCCAGCATCGGGGTGCTGCGCGCCTCGACGCTCAGCACGTCGCGGTGGAACCAGCCGTCCAGCGCGTCGTGGAACAGATACAGGCCGCCGGTGACGGCCAGCAGGATCATGAATGGCAGGGCCAGCAGCCCGGCATAGAAGTGCCAGCGCCACACGGCGCGGTGGATGGCATCGCGGGTCGGCAGCCTGGCGGCCGCCGGCAGCGGAGCAGCAGTGTCGTACATCGTCGTCTCGCAAGCGAAGTCGAGGACCTGGACGGCGCCGGGCAGGTGATGGCTCGGGCCGGCGGGCGTCAGCTCAGGCTTGCGATGGGGGCGGTCCGCGCGGCGGCGGCGGCGCTGCGGTCGAACGCCCGGCGCGCACAGCGAGGAACGGCAGCGGTGCGGGCTCGACCTGCCGCTCGGTGACCTCGACCAGTCGCGGCGGACGGGGCGGCAGCAGAGCATTGACCAGGTGCGGACAGCATTTGGCGCAGTCGAGACCACCCTGCCTCGGATCCTCGTCGCCCCCATCCGGGGCAGCCGGATCGATCCAGGTGAGATGGCCGTCCGTGCAGATCGGCACGAGCAGGTGCCCGGCTGCCGCCGGAGCGGCGAGCAGCGCCGAGCCGACCGTCGCCAGCAGCAATTGCAGGGCGAACAGGCCGGCAGCGGCCAGTGCCGTCAGGCGCTGACCGGCCGATCGTCCTATGGCTGTCGGAACCGCACGCATTGTTGGATGGTGCCGCAGTCCCGAGACGCTGCCTAGTACAACCTTGGATATAAACCGGTCTTACCGGTCGAAGCCGCGGAAAGCACATCCCCCGATAGGTCCGGGCTTCATCCGTCCCGTAGCGTCACTCCGGCCCATTGTGGCGGCGGGCGGTCATCGCGTCATCCGGATGCGGCTGGCGGAGCGCCGGGGGTGCGGGGCGCATCGAAGGTGCCGGCGCGCGGCGGCAGAGATAGACCTCGTCCTCGGGGTGCTGGAGGATTTCGAAGCCCGCACTTCGCAGCATTGCTTCCGCACAGGCGCGGTTGGGGATCCACCAGTTGCTCGGGTCACCGGCGTAGCGCTGCTCGATGAAGTACATCGCGGGGAAGCCGGCATAGTGGAAGATGCTGCCGTTCCAGAAACCGTAATCCTCCTCCAATTCCCAGACCACTTCGCTGCCGCGCTGCATCGTCTGGAACAGGACCAAGTCGTCCGCCACGTGCTCGTGGATCAGATCGAGTGCCAGCAGCGGGTGGCGCAGGTGGTAGAGCACCCCCATGAACATCCCGAGATCGAACCGTCGGCCGAGCCTGGCGACGTCATAGACGGAGAGCTGCCGGAACTCGACCTCCAGGCCGGTCACCTCGGCCGCAAGACGCGCCTGGCTCAGATAGCGCTCGTCCTCGTCGATCCCCACCACCAGATCCGCGCCGCGACGCTTCATCTCCAGCGCGTAGAACCCGGCATTGCAGCCGATGTCGAGCACGGTGCGGCCGGACAGGTCTTCCGGGACGGCGTGGGCGAAGCGCCGCCACTTCCAGGTCGGATAGTTGTTCAGTGGATGGTCGGGCGCGGTCGGGATGCCGTTCAGGTCGATATTGTGGAACCAGGGGGCCAGTTCGTCGATGCGGCGCCGGATGGTCGCCCGCTGGTCTGCGAGGTCCGCCCCGTTCGCTCTCCGCCGCTCGCTCATGCTGCCATCCTCCAGCCAAAGAGCATCCTGTGCGGCAGCAGCTGCTGCCGCCACATGAGCAGAACGCAGCCATCCATGCCGCGTTCCGCGCAATTTACAGGATGCAGGCGGAGATTTTAGCCGGGAACCAAGCCGGCATTGGTGGCCGCACGCGGCATTCGGGGTTGTGCGGGCGACGTGGGCCGGAGCGGCGGGCTGTGCCGCCGCCCTCTCGTTCAGCCGGCCAGCGCCGCCTCCACCGCGGCGATCGCCGCAGCTGCCTGGGCGGCATCCGGCCCACCACCCTGGGCGAAGTCGCGCCGGCCGCCGCCGCCCTGGCCGCCCAGTGCCGCCACGGCCCGGCGGACCAGCGCCACCGAATCCAACCGGTCGGTCAGGTCGTCGGTGACGCTTACCACCACCGCGGCCTTGCCGTCGCTGACCGAGACCAGGGCGATCACGCCCGAGCCCACCTGCTTCTTC
>NZ_WUJP01000168.1 GCF_009806515.1 Geminicoccus flavidas
AGCTCGTCGGCCGTGCCACGCAGCTCCTTGGCCGGCACACCTTCCAGGGTGCGGGCAGCGAAGGTGATGCCGTTGACCTGACGGGCGGCGTTCTCCGTGCCGACGCCGCCGGTCACGATCTTGCGGCGCAGGTCGGCCAACTCGCGCTCCAGCTTGCGGCGCTCCTCGACCAGGGCGTCGATCCGGGCCGGCAGGTCGCGGGCCGGCACCTTGAGGGCAGCGGCCGCCCTGCCGAGCACCGCCTCCTCCTCCTCGACATGGAGCAGCGCCGCCTCGCCGGTGATCGCCTCGATCCGGCGGATGCCGGCCGCGACCGGACCTTCCGAGAGGATCTTGAACAGGGCCACGTCGCCGGTGCGGGCGACATGGGTCCCGCCGCACAGCTCGACCGAGTAGGTCTTGCCGTCCTCGCCCTCGCCCATCGAGACGACCCGGACCTCGTCGCCGTATTTCTCGCCAAACAGGGCCATGGCCCCGGTCGCGATCGCGTCCTCCCTGGCCATGATCCGGATGGCGGTGGGCGCGTTCTGGCGCAGGTAATGATTCACCTCGCGCTCGACCAGGCCGATCTCCTCCGGCGTCATCGCCTTCGGGTGGCTGAAGTCGAAGCGCAGCCGGTCGGGCTCGACCTTGGAGCCCTTCTGCGCCACATGCGCGCCCAGATGGCGCTGCAGCGCCTTGTGCATCAGGTGGGTGGCGGAATGGGCGCGGCGGATCCGGGCGCGCCGGTCTGCGTCGATCGCGAGCTTCACGTCGTCGCCCTGCCGGATCGTGCCGCGCTCGACCTTGCCGACATGGACGAACAGGTCGCCAAGGTACTTCTGGGTATCGGTGACCGTCACCAGGGCATCGCCCGTGCTGATCGTGCCGGTATCGCCGACCTGGCCGCCGGCTTCGCCGTAGAACGGGGTCTGGTTGGCGACCAGCAGCACCTCGGTGCCGGCGGATACCTCGTCCACCAGGGTGTCGCCCACCACCAGGCCCACCACCTTGCCCTCCGCCGTCGGGGTCTCGTAGCCCAGGAACTCGGTGGCACCGACCTTGTCGCGCAGCTCGAACCAGATGGGGGCGATCGCCGAGGAACCCGAGCCCTTCCAGTGCTTGCGCGCCTCGGCGCGCTGGCGCTCCATCGCCGCCTCGAAGCCTTCGAGGTCGACCCCGCGGTTCTGGGCACGCAGGGCGTCCTGCGTCAGGTCGAGCGGGAAGCCGTAGGTGTCGTAGAGCTTGAACGCGACCTCGCCCGAAAGCGGCTGGCCCTCGGAGAGCGTCGTCACCTCCTCGTCGAGCAGACGCAGGCCGCGCTCGAGCGTGCGGCGGAAATTGGTTTCCTCGAGCTTCAGCACCTCGGTGATCAGCGCCTCGGCACGGACCAGCTCCGGATAGGCCTTGCCCATCTCCTCGACCAGGGTCGGCACCATCCGGTACATGAGTGCCTCGCGCGCGCCCAGAAGCTGGGCGTGGCGCATGCCGCGGCGCATGATCCGGCGCAGCACGTAGCCGCGCCCCTCGTTGGACGGCATCACTCCATCGGCCACCAGGAAGGCCGAGGCGCGCAGATGGTCGGCGATCACCTTGTGCGAGGGGCGCTGCGGGCCTTCTGCCGGCGTGCCGGTCAGCTCCTCGCTCCTCGCGATCAGCTTCGCGAACAGGTCGATCTCGAAATTGTCGTGCTTGCCCTGGAGCACCGCAGCGATGCGCTCCAGGCCCATGCCGGTGTCGATCGAAGGTCTGGGCAGGTTCACGCGGGTCGCCTTGTCGACCTGCTCGAACTGCATGAACACGAGGTTCCAGATCTCGATGAACCGGTCGCCGTCAGCATCGGCCGAACCCGGCGGGCCGCCCGCGACCTTGTCGCCATGGTCGAAGAAGATTTCCGAGCACGGGCCGCAGGGGCCGGTATCACCCATCGCCCAGAAATTGTCGGAGGTCGGGATCCGGATGATCCGGCTCTCAGGGAGACCGGCGATCTTCTTCCAGAGATCGAACGCCTCGTCGTCCTCGGCATAGACCGTGGCGGTCAGGCGCGATGCGGGCAGGCCGTACTCCCGGGTGATCAGGTTCCAGGCCAGCTCGATCGCGTGCTCCTTGAAATAGTCGCCGAACGAAAAGTTG
>NZ_WUJP01000169.1 GCF_009806515.1 Geminicoccus flavidas
CCCAGCATCTCGAAGAAGGTGTGATGCCGGGCGGTATAGCCGACATTGTCCAGATCGTTGTGCTTCCCACCAGCACGCACGCATTTCTGCGCCGTAGTCGCACGCACGTAGTCGCGCTGCTCGAGCCCGGTGAAGACGTTCTTGAACTGGACCATGCCTGCGTTGGTGAACAGCAGGGTAGGGTCGTTATGGGGCACCAGCGGACCCGAGGCGACGATCTCGTGATCGTGCCGGCCAAAATAATCCAGGAACTTCGAGCGGATCTCGCTGACGCTGGCCATGGGTCGTCCGAAAGGAAACAGGATACGGCGATCGAGGACCGCTCAGTCCTCGATCGTGCGGTCTTCGTCAAGCAAGGCGGCGGCACCGGAGATGCCAGCACTCTGCCGGATGGTGGTCTCCAGCTCGGCCGCGACCTCAGGGTTCTGCACGAGATAGGACTTGGCGTTCTCGCGCCCCTGCCCGATCCGCGTGTCCTTGTAGGAGAACCAGGAGCCGGACTTCTCGACCACGCCTGCCCGGATGCCGAGGTCGATCAGCTCGCCGGTCTTGCTGACACCCTGGCCGTACATGACGTCGAACTCGACCACCTTGAACGGCGGGGCGACCTTGTTCTTGACGACCTTGACCCGGGTCTGGTTGCCGACGACCTCGTCCTTGTCCTTGATCTGGCCGATGCGGCGCACATCGAGCCGGACCGAGGCGTAGAACTTCAGCGCGTTGCCGCCGCTAGTGGTCTCGGGGCTGCCGAACATCACGCCGATCTTGCTGCGGATCTGGTTGGTGAAGATCACCATGCAGCGGGAGCGGCTGATCGATGAGGTCAGCTTGCGCAGGGCCTGGCTCATCAAACGAGCCTGGAGGCCGGGCATCTGGTCGCCCATCTCGCCTTCGAGCTCGGCCTTGGGCACCAGCGCCGCTACCGAATCGACCACCACCACGTCGATGGCGCCGGAGCGGACCAGCGTGTCGGTGATCTCCAGCGCCTGCTCGCCGGTGTCCGGCTGCGAGATCAGGAGATCGTCGATGTTGACGCCGAGCTTCTTGGCATAGGTGGGGTCCAGCGCATGCTCCGCGTCGACGAAGGCGCAGGTCCCGCCGTTCTTCTGCGCTTCCGCGATGACGTGGAGGCAGAGCGTGGTCTTGCCCGATGCCTCCGGCCCGTAGATCTCGACGACCCGGCCGCGCGGCAGCCCGCCAATGCCAAGGGCAATGTCGAGGCCGAGAGAACCGGTGGAAATGGTCTCGATGTCGGCGCCGGCCTGGGACTGGCCCAGGCGCATCACCGAGCCCTTGCCGAACGCGCGCTCGATCTGGCTGAGCGCCGCGTCCAGCGCACGCTGCCGATCGCCGCCCTCGCGCCGCTGAACCGAAGCTTCCGCCATGGATGCAACTCCTATCGGTGACGCCCGGCCCTGCCGCGGGTCACCTTGCCGCTGCCCGTCGTGCTCGGGCGGATACACGAAATTGCCGTTGCGCGCGACGATCTGTCCTGCTTGGTCCGCACGGCCCCGGCCGGAATCAGGCCGGAAGGCTCAGAAGTCGAAGCAGCGCCCGTCCTTCTCCCAGTCGCCGAACCTGGTCGGCTCCGGCCCCTTCGGGCCGTTCTGCTCGCCTGCCGGCTGTACCGGGCCGACCAGTGCGGGATCGGCCGGCACCGGATCGGCCAGGCGCTTCTGCCCGGCCTCAGGCCGCGGGACTGGCCGCCCCTCGGGCAGGACCGGCATCTTCTCTGGCCCCGGCCGGTTCATTCCGCCTTGACCGAAGCGCGCGCGCTCGCCTCGAACTGCTGCAGATATTTCTCGATCATGTGGTCGGAGATCGACTTGCCCGCCGCGGCCACGTCCGCACGGACCTTCTGCACCACGTCGTCGTCGCCCGGGCGTTCGAAGTCGGCCATCACCACGTCCTTGGCATAGGCCGCGGCCTCGTCGCCATGCAGATCGAGATAATCGTTCGCGATCTTCAGACCGAGCAGCTTGTTCCGGCGATTGCGGACCTTGAAATAGATTTCCTGATCGTGCCGGAATCGCGCCTCCTCGCTACGCTCCCGATCATCGAAGGTCGTCATCGTGGCTCCTGCTGGCTTCATCGTCCCAGGACACCAGATATAGGGAGCCACCCTGCCCAACGCCAGCGCGGCGGGCGGCAAAACGGCGCTTTCCGCCAGGAGAATCAACGGCCTTGTGCACCCTCGTGATCTGCCGCCGGCCGGACCATGCCTGGCCGCTCCTGGTGGCCGCCAACCGCGACGAGATGACCGGCCGGCCCTCAGCGCCGCCCGGCCGTCTCTGGCCGGACCAGCCGGAGATCCTGGGCGGGCTCGACCAGCTGGCCGGCGGAAGCTGGCTGGCGTTATCGGACACGGGCGTGCTGGCGGCGATGCTGAACCGCAAGGGCACACTCGGGCCACTGCCCGGCAAGCGCAGCCGCGGCGAGCTGGTGCTGGATGCGGTCCAGCACCTCTCGGCGCAGGAGAGCGCCTCTGCCCTGGCCGAGCTGGACGAGCGCGCCTTCCGCCCGTTCAACCTGATCGTTGCCGACAGCAGGGCGGCGTTCTGGGTCCGCCACGGCGGCGATGGACCGATCCGGGTGGCACCGGTGCCGGACGGCGTCTCCATGATCGATTCCGGCGAGTTGAACGACCCGGCCTCGCCCAGGATCGCCCGGTTCCGCGGGCCGTTCAGCGCCGACCTGCCCGACCCGGCGAGCGGTGACTGGTCGGGCTGGCGTCTGTTGCTGGCCACGCCCGCACCAACCGGCCGCGATCCGGGCGAGGGCCTGCTGATCCGCCGACAGGATGGCTATGGCACTGTCTCCTCCAGCCTGGTCGCCCTGCCGGCCGATCTGACGGTGCCTCCCGTCTGGCTGCACGCCGACGGCCCGCCCGACCGCGTGGACTTCCAGCCGGTCGCGACGGGCACGTCCGACCAGCCTCATGACTGAGTCGTCCCGGGCCGCCGTTCCGGCCTCCTGTCGGTGCCAGCATCCTGTTTCCGGCGGAACCTTGCGCCGTGATGAAGAGTTCCCCTGCGTGCCCGGAGCCACCGAGTGTCAGGTGACGGCACTTGGGAACAAGGCAATTGCGGAAACAGAGAAATTTTACAAGAAGTCGAGCGTTCCTTGACAGTCTGAAGGAAAAGACTGCCATGACAGACGACTATTTGCCATAGAGTGATTTATCCGGTCAAAACCTGTAATGGATGCAATCTCGTTTGTACGCAATCGGACAGACGAGCTGATCTGGATGCTTCAAGGGTCTGCCAGCAAGTGCCATGTAACTGTATGGCATTGCTCAGTAACTGGGTGATCTGTGGGTGGTTTCTGACATTCTGCATAAACGCCGCTGTTCGACCTGCGGCTGTCCGGTCGCGGCATAGCAGGCGTGCGTGCTGCCTGAACGAACCACCCTCAGGAGGATCAATGGCAATGCTCACCGCGGCATTGGACATCCTTCTCTATCAGGATCAGCCAGATCCTGCGTCATGCCCCATGTGAGCGTTGAGTTCGCACGAGGTCTGGCAGGGTACGCCCGGCCAGATCAAGCAAATGCATCTGACAGAACTGGTACGTCCGCTCCATCGTCACGGCCCTGACTAGAGTAAAGGCAGAAGCTTCTCATGCAGACACCGATCGGTATTCCGTGGTATCGGCGAGAGGTTTATCCAGAGTTGCGGAAGCTGTTCGTGGATGGCGATCGCCTGCCGCGTGACTATGATCAATGGCTGGATTCGGCCACGCAGGGCTTTGCGCAGATCCAGGCGCAGGGCGGACTGCCGCTCAAGGTGTATCTCGATCCTCG
>NZ_WUJP01000170.1 GCF_009806515.1 Geminicoccus flavidas
CCACTTTCGCTTCTGGTGTCAGGAGCATCGGCTCGAGCCAGACTTCCGTGCCCGCCAGCAGTTCGTCATGGCGATCGCTCGGGACCATGCGGTGAGCGCGCCAACCATGGCTATGCTCTAGCCCAGGCTGGCGGACGGCTCGGGTCGGACGACGGGGCCGGACGGCTAGAACCGGCGGTTCCGCGCGCGCATCGCGTCGATGCTCCAGGGGCCAGGACCCGCGAACGCCAAGTAGAGGAAGACGAAGCAGTACAGGATGGCGGCATCGCCGCCGTTCAGGACCGGGAAGAAGCTCCGCGGCGCGTGCGCGATCCAGTAGGCGAAGGCCATCTCGCCCGAGAGGATGAAGGCGACCGGGCGGGTGAACAGGCCGAGGATCAGGAAGGCGCCGCCGACCAGTTCCAGCAGCCCCGCGATCCAGGACAGCGACAGGAAGGCCGGTGGGCTCTCGTGGGCCGGGAAGCCCAGCAGCTTCTGCGTGCCATGCTCGAAGAAGATCAGCGCTGCGACGATGCGCAGGATGCTGAGGACGCGGGGCGTCCAGACGGTCAGGAGGTCGTCCTTGTCCATGGGTGCCTTTCTCCGGCGGGGCCGGTCGCGATGTGCCGGCGCTGCGGGCCCGCTGCCCGGCATCGCTCCGGCGTCGCATGGAGCCATGGTCAGCGGCTGCGCGTCCACAGGATTTCGGGCTTCTCCCGGAACGCGAACCGCTCCAGATGGCGCGCGACCACCCCTTCCAGCGTCGCCAGGGCCTCCGCGTCCGCGGCGGTGACCCGCATGCGCAGGATCCCGGGCTCCGCTTCGGCGTCGAGCTCGCAGCGGCCGGTCGGGAACTCGACGCTGCCCTGCCGGGCGTCGAACCGGGCGGGTAGCTTGTGGCCGAAATGCTTGCAGAGCTGCTGGAGGTAGCGGCCAGGCACCGCGGTCGCTACGCGCGCTTCCGAGGCGAGGGTGGCGGGGTTCATCAGCTTCTCTCCACGCTGAGGGCGGCGGCATCGAGGGCCGCGGCAATTTCATCCGCCTCGTCCGCGGTGAGCGGGCCGCGCGACAGGCGCAGGCGGACCGCGAGCTTCACGTTCTCCATGGCGCGCAGGACCTGCGGCGGCGGGCTTGCCTCACCGGCGCGCCCGGCCGCTGCCATCCGCTCCAGCAGTGCATCCAGCGCCAGGCGGTTCGCCTCGAGAAAGGCGCGGCCCTGGTCGGTGATCGCGTGCAGCTTGCGGCCGCCTTCGGCGGCGCTGACCGTGACCTGGCCGATCTCCTCCAGCAGGGTCAGGGTCGGGTAGATCACACCCGGGCTCGGGCTGTAGGCGCCGCCGACCCGCTGCTCGATGTCCTTGATGATCTCGTAGCCGTGGCTGGGCTTCTCCGCGATCAGGTGGAGAATGACCAGGCGCAGATCGCCATGGGCGAAGAACCGCCCGAGGCCGCTGCGGCCGCCATGCCGCCCGGGACCGCGGCCGCTCTCGCGCGGCCCATGGAAACCGCCGTCGCGGCCATAGCGCCGCCCATGGCCCTCGGTTCCGCACCGGCCATGACCAGGTCCACGTCGCATCCTCGCTCCGGTCAGGGTTCGATATAACTAATATTCAGATATATCGAACTCTGAGAATGAGCAAGCCTGTCACCTGCGCCGGCGGAAACCCGCGACTGGCCCCCTTCCCCGGCGGTCACACCGCAACCCACGCCAGTTCAGCGGCGGCTACACCGGACCGACAGCCGGCAGCAGGCTCAGACCAGCTCGCCGCCGGTGGCCAGGTGCCAGCGCTTCGTGGCCTCGTCGTCGGCTTCCCTGGCCTCGACCCAGAGACCGCCGCCCTCGCCTTCCTCAAACTTCCAGAAGGTTGCGCGGGTCTTCAGCCAGTCGATCAGGAAGGCGCAGGATTCCAGCGCGGCGTGGCGGTGCGCCGACGCGGTGGCGACCAGCACGATCGGCTCGCCCGGCAGCATCTTCCCGTAGCGGTGGACGATCAGGCTGGCGTCCAGGGGCCAGCGTGCCAGCGCTTCGGCCTCGACCCGTTCCAGCTCCAGCTCGGTCATGCCGGGGTAATGCTCGAGGGTCATCGAGGTCAGGCGGCGCCCGCCGGCGAACTCGCGCACGAGACCCGTGA
>NZ_WUJP01000171.1 GCF_009806515.1 Geminicoccus flavidas
AGCTCGCGACCCCGCCGATGCCGGTATTGCCGGCGGTGAGCTGCGCCAGCTCCTGACCGACATCGAACGGCTCGGCCTGGACGCGCACCGCCACCGCGTCAGCCCCCGGTGACCGGCGGGAAGAAGGCGACCTCGTCGCCGTTCGCCACCGGATGGTCGCGGTCGACATGGCGCTGGTTGACCGCGCAGCGCACGATGCCCTTGGCGCCGACCGCCTCAGCGAAGCCTGGGTGACGCTCGCCCAGATGGGCCATCAGCCCGGCCACGGTAGTCACACCGTCCGGCAGCTCGATGGTCTCGGACGGCGTGCCGGTGCGCTGCCGCAACCAGGCGAAATACAGGATCTTCAAGGCTGACGGGCTCCCAGCGGTGCGGTGGGATGGGACGGCGGGGGCGGCGGGTGGCCGGCCGCCATGTGGCGCAGCCCGGCGTTCAGATAGTCCCAGCCGGTGAGCAGGGTGAGGGCCGCGGCCAGCCAGATGCCCCAGAAGCCGACCATCTCGGTGAGCAGGAAGTCCGGGCCGGCCGGACCCAGGATCAGGAAGCAGATTGCGACCATCTGCACCGCGGTCTTCCACTTGGCGAGCGGCGTGACCGGCATACCGACCCGTACCTCGGCCATGTATTCGCGCAGGCCGGAGACGGCGATCTCGCGCAGGAGGATGACCACGGCGGGGATCAAAGGTGCCCGGTGGAAGCCCACCAGCATCACCACCGTGGCGCCCACCAGCAGCTTGTCGGCGACCGGGTCCAGCCAGCGGCCGAAGGCGGACTGGAGGCGCCAGTTGCGCGCGATCCAGCCGTCCAGCAGGTCGGTGGTGGCGGCGAGCAGGAAGATCGCGCAGGCGACCCAGCGTGCCCAGTTCCCCTCGACATAGAACATCGCCATGACCACCGGGATCAGGGCGATCCGGAACAGGGTCAGGATGTTCGGCAGGGTCATCTGCAACGGGACGGGCTCCTTCAGCCGCCGCGGAAATGGTCGTAGATGGTCCGCGCCATGGCGGCGCTGACGCCGTCCACCTGCTCCAGGTCCTGGATGCCCGCCTCCGCCACGC
The DNA here is from genome assembly GCF_009806515.1 of Geminicoccus flavidas. Taxonomy (GTDB): domain Bacteria; phylum Pseudomonadota; class Alphaproteobacteria; order Geminicoccales; family Geminicoccaceae; genus Geminicoccus; species Geminicoccus flavidus. The sequence goes on from NZ_WUJP01000171.1 coordinate 1,059, forward strand.
CCCGTGCCGAACCGAAGCGGGCGAGCAGGGCCTTCTTGCGGCGCGGGCCGATGCCGGGAACCGAATCCAGCGCCGACCGCTCGGTCCGCCGGCCGCGCCGGCCGCGATGGGTGGTGATCGCGAACCGGTGCGCCTCGTCCCTGAGCCGCTGAATGAAATAAAGCAAGGGATCGCGTTGCTCCAGCGCGATCGGCTCCTCCCGGCCCTCCAGGTGGAGCTTCTCCCGCCCCGCATCGCGGTCCGGCCCCTTGGAGACGCCAACCAGGCACTGCTCCTCGATGCCAAGCTCGTCCAGCACGGCGCGGGCGGCATGGAGCTGGCCGGCCCCGCCATCGATCAACACCACGTCCGGCCAGGCAGGAGTGGCCCGCTCCGGATCCTCCTTCTGCAGCCGGGCGAAGCGCCGGCCGAACACCTCGCGCATCATGGCGAAGTCGTCGCCGGGCCTGGTCTCCGGGCTCTTGATGTTGAAGGTGCGGTAGCCGGACTTGTCGAAGCCCTGCGCGGTCGCGCGCACGCACACGCCCACCGCGTCCGAGCCCTGGATGTGGCTGTTGTCGTAGATCTCCACACTCCTGGGCGGCTCGTCGGTGCCGAGCAGGTTGCCCAGCGCCTCCAGGAGCCGGGACTGCGCCCCTTCCTCGGCAAGCCGGCGGGCCAGCGCTTGGCGGGCATTGGTGCGGGCCAGCTCCACCAGCTTCAACTTGTCGCCGCGCTTGGGCGTGGCCAGCTCGACCTTGCGCTTGGCGTGGAAGCTGAACGCCTCGGCCAGGAGCTCGCGGCTCGGCACCTCCTCTGACAGGAGCAGGAGCGGCGGGGCCACCCGGTCGGCATAGAACTGCGCCAGGAAGGCCTCCAGGATCTCGGCGGGCTCCGCGTCCTTGGTGTGCGCCGGGTAGTAGGGCCGGTTCCCGTTGTTGCGCCCGCCCCGGTAGAAGAACACCTGGACGCAGGCGGCACCGCCTTCCACCGCGAGCGCCACCACGTCGGCATCGTCGACCGATTCGGTGTTGATCCCCTGGTGCGCGGTGACATGGGCCAGCGCCTTGATCCGGTCGCGGATCGCCGCTGCCCGCTCGAACGCCATCGCCTCGGCCGCCTCCGTCATCTCGCCTTCCAGGCGCGCCTGGACCTCGCGCGAGCGGCCCGCCAGGAACAGCTTCACCTCGCCCACCAGGCCGGCATAGTCCTCCTTGGAGATCCGCCCGACACAGGGCGCGCTGCAGCGCTTGATCTGGTGCTCCAGGCAGGGCCGGGAGCGGTTGTGGAAGATGCTGTCCTTGCACGAGCGCAGCGGAAAGGCGCGGCGCACCGCCTTGAGCGTCTGATCGACCGCACCCGAGGAGGCGAACGGGCCGAAATAGTCGACACCCTTGAGCCGGGTGCCACGATGCTTGCGGATCTGCGGGAAGTCCTGCCGGGTGTCGATCGCGATGAACGGGAAGGACTTGTCGTCGCGCAGCAGGATGTTGAAGTGCGGGCGGAGCTGCTTGATCATGTTCGCTTCGAGCAGCAGCGCCTCCACCTCGGTATGGGTGGTGACGAACTCCATGGCCCGGGTGAGCACGATCATTCGGCGGATGCGGGCGCTGCACTGCTCCGGCCTAGTATAGGCGACCACGCGCTTCTTCAGGCTCTTGGCCTTGCCGACGTAGAGGGCGGCCCCCTTCTCGTCGAGCATCCGGTAGACGCCGGGCGCGTTCGGCAGGCGGGCGATCTCCCGGCGGATCAAGTCGGCCCCTTTGAGGATGGCCGGGTCGGCGTCCTCAAGCAGGACCGGCGGGACATCGGGAACGGGCAGCTGAGAGTCGACGTCAGGCATGCTCGTCATCTGACGATGCGCAGGGGTTTGGTCAAGCGAGCGGCGGGCGGGAAAGATCCGCCTCCGGTGGGCCGGCCCCGGCCGGGTGTGTCCGGCCGGCTGGCGCCAAGTGGAGGAAGTGCATCAGCCGGGATGGGATTGTTCATCATTTTTTCCGGAAATCAAAACACGCTACCTTACATGGCGAGCCTTCCGTCCGCTGACGATTGCAGCAATGATATCGCCATGCAGATACAGCGTCTCAATAAATTCTAATGCCCTCTGGCATGAGAAACATCTTCGGCTTGCTGGCGCAGAGGTTCAATTCCCTGAGCCCATGGCAGGCTGGGCTCCTGGTTGCGCTCGCCTGCCTGGCTTGCTGCGCCCTCCTGGCCTCACCGTTGCTGGAAATGGACCGCCAACGGGTTTTGGCCACTGCCGAGGGCCGGCTGACCGCCACCAGCCTCGCCGCGGCCAGTTCCGTCCGCAGGGACCTGGATGCACTGGACCTGCTCGTGTCGATCGCAGTCCAGGAACTCGCCCAGGGCCAATTCAGCATCGCCCGAGTGTACAGACGGCTATCCCGCAGCATAGTCGAGTACGACAAGGGCACCAGCGACCGCAACGTGATCATCACCAACAGCAAGGGCAGGGTCCGGCTTACCAGCGTCGTGCCAGGGAGCAGCTTCGACCTCAGCGACCGGGAGTATTTCAGGGTTCACCTGGAGAACCATGCCAGGGGCATGGCAATCGGTGATCCGGTCATTTCTCGATACCCGCCCTTCCGCCGGATCGTGCCGGTCAGCTGGCCGCTGCGCTCCGCCACCGGTCAACTGGCAGGGGTGGTCGTGGTAAGGGCGAACGTGGATCTGTACGCCCGGATGTTCGCCGACCTGCTGGCCGAGCCGGAGGAGACAATAGCACTCGTCGACGGGTCGGGCGAACTCTACGCCCTGGACGCCAGGCACTGGCCGCACTTCGATGCGGCTCCGCCGCGTCCGCCTGCCCTGGACGAATGGCTCCGCTCGGGCACTGCGGCGGCCGGCAGCATGGTACTGGCCAAGCATGTCGTCTCGGTCGCGGAGGTGGGCGAGCTGGGCCTGTGGGTGGTCGCAGCGAAGCCGGCCGCCGCACTGCTCGCCGAATGGCGGGTGCACGTCACCATCGCCATCGCGTCCAGCATCGTCTTCAGCCTCGGCGCCGGCTGGTTCACCCATGCGCGCCAACAGAACTTCGCGCTACTGCGCAAGACGCTCGGCCAAGCGGAAGCGGCCGCCGCCCAGGCCAGGCTAGCGCAGGCGAAGGCGGAGGAAAGCGAGCGGGCCAAGGCGCAGTTCCTGGCGGCGATGAGCCACGAGATCCGCACGCCGCTGACTGGCGTGCTCGGCATGACTGATCTTCTGGCAGCCGAACCGCTGGGCCCGCGCCAGCAGAACTATGTCCGCTCGATCCAGCTCTCCGGCCATCACCTGCTGGGCGTGATCAACGACATCCTCGACTTCTCCCGGCTTGAAGCCGGCGGCCTCCATCTGGACGAGGTCGACTTTTCCCTGTCCACGGTCGTGATGCAGGTGCAGGCCATGATGGCGCCCCAGGCGATCGAGCGCGGGCTGGCGCTCGACTTCGACCTCGACCCACAGCTGCCGCCGGTGGTCCAGGGCGATCCGGCCCGGCTCCGGCAGATTCTCGTCAACCTGATCGGCAACGGGCTGAAGTTCACGAGCCAGGGCGGCGTCCGGATGACGATCCGCCGGTGCGATGACGGCTACGAGGGCTGGTTCCGGTTCGAGATCCGCGACACCGGCATCGGCATCGATCCGGAGCGGCTGAAGGACCTGTTCCAGGCCTTCACCCAGGCCGACCGCTCGATCGCCCGGCGTTATGGCGGTACCGGTCTCGGCCTCGCGATCTGCCAGCATCTGGTGCAGCTGATGGGCGGCCGGATCGGTGGAGAAAGCATGCCCGGCCGGGGTAGCCTGTTCTGGTTCGAGCTCCGCCTGCCCGAAGGCGACCGGAGCCTCCCTGAGCAGCAGGCCGATCCGGATCCGGCCTCGGGTCCACCGCTGCGGATCCTGGTGGCCGAGGACGTCGAGGTGAACCGCGACCTCCTGCACGCCATCCTGACCAGGGGCGGCCACTCGATCACCTTCGCCCGGAACGGCCGGGAGGCGGTCGAGCAGGCCGGCCAGGGGGAGTTCGACATCGTCCTCATGGACGTCCAGATGCCGGAGATGGACGGGATCGAGGCGACGCAGCGGATCCGGCAGCTGCCCGCGCCCCACGGCAGCGTCGCGATCGTGGCACTGACCGCCAATGTGATGGAGACCGAACGGCGCCGCTGCCTGGACGCCGGCATGAACGACGTGCTGACCAAGCCGATCGCCTGGGGGGAACTGTATCGGGTCCTGGCCGGGATCCACCGGCCCGCCTCCCGGGCGGACGCTGCACCGGCCCCTGCTGCGGCACCGGCCCTTCCGGCAGCGCCGGCCGATGGCATTGCGGCCGATCCCCTGCTCGACCATGCCCGCATCGAGGCGCTCACCCGGATGGCCGGGGCGGCGCGAGCAGCGAAGTTCCTGCGTGATGCGCTGGTCTCGGCAAAGGAGCTGGTGGCGGAGATCCAGCGGCTGAAGGACGATCTGCCCGAGGCCGCCAAGCCGGCGCACCGTCTGGCCGGGACGGCGCCGAGCTTCGGCCTGCTGCGGATCGGCATCCTGGCACGCAGGATCGAGCATGAGGCACTGGCGGGCAGGCAGATCGACCTCCTGACCGGGGAGCTGCAGGACGTGTGCGAGGCTACCGCGCAGGAGCTGGCCCGGCATGATCCGGAGGTCGAGCAGCCCTACGCGGGTGCCTGCGGCCGGCCTAGCGCGGCAGCAGGTCCGGCCGCTTGATCTCGATCTCGATGAAGGCGATCGGGTGGGGCGAGCCGTTCATCACGTCGTGCTTGATGCCGGACGGCCGCCCGTAGGACTGGCCCTGGACGAGCGGCACGTCGGTGACCTTGTCGCCGTCGTGGATGCGCAGCGTCCCATCCACCAGCATCACCACGAAATAGGGCCAGCCATGCTCGTGCCAGCCGGTGGCGGCACCGGGCGCGAAGTCCCAGCGGGTGATGCGCACGGCCTGGTCGTCCTGCTGGATAGTGGGAACGGCCGGCACGTCGCAGCGAAAGGTCATGGCGGGCATCTCCTGGCGGTCCTTATCGCCATGGGGCGCGGGCGCCGGAGCGTCAAGCCGGCGGGTTTCCAGAAATGGGCGATCCGGCTATGGCATCTGCCCATGCTGGAACACCGGGATCCGGCCCTGCGCGCGGCCGCGACGCCGGCCGACGCCCGCACGGGAAGGAGCCGGGCTTGACACGGGTCGTCCATCACATCGTCCTGGCGCTGAGCCTCCTGGCCGGCATCCTGGCTGGCACCCCTGGCGCCGGGCCGGCCCTGGCGGCCGACCCGCCCTGGGGCGTCTACGACCCGGCCCGGCCGGGCAGCCTGCGCCTGCGCAGCTTTCCCCTGACGCGGATGCCGCAGCCGGTGGAGGAAGCGCCGGCCAGGAGCTTCAAGCTCTACCAGAGCTTCACCTTCGCCAACCAGCCGGACGGCCTGGACAGATGCGGCCTGACCCGGCTGCCGCTGCTCACCCCGTCCCTGTTCTTCCCGGGCGGCAAGTCCACCGACCGGATCGACCGCGCCTATGTCAACCAGCGCCTGGGCAAGATCGAAGCGATGTTCACGCCGAAGAGCGGCGACATCGGCATCGTCAACATCGAGGGGGCCTGGAGCATCAAGCGCACCGATGCCCCGGCCGTGGTGCGGCAGAAGGTCGACCGCTACCTGGACGTGCTGGACTATCTGGAGGACCGGCTGGGCAAGAAGTACCGGTTCGGCGTGTACGGTGAGGCGCCGCTGAAGGACTATTTCAGCTACCAGACCGACTATTTCGGCCACCCAGCCAGTGTGCAGTACCTGGACTTCATCCAGGCACCGGCCCTGGCCGCCCAGGCGAATCTCGGCATCGAGCGGCTGGCGCGCCGGTCCGACGCGCTGTTCCCGCCGCAATACACGCTCTGGTACGATGATCTCGGCCGCACCGAAGCGGAGCGCTGGCAGCTCACGGTGCAGGGCTGGATGGTGGCGGCCCGCGAGTCGCTGAAGGTCGCGAAAAGCTGGGACCGGCCAGTCTACCCGTTCGTCTGGATGCAGTACCACAACAAGATCAACGTGCCGGAGCTGGCCAACAAGTTCCTGCCCAAGGGCTTCTTCGCCTACCAACTGGAGACGCTGCGCAAGCTCGGCGCCGACGGCGTCGTGATCTGGGGCACGCTCGGCCCCGACGGGACCGGGCGGGCAACCTTCGACAAGAACGCCGACTGGTGGCGGGAATTACTCGCCTTCGCCCGGACAAACGGGGCGGATCTTAGCGGCTGCACGCTGCTTCCCGACCGCTGAGCCGGCGTCGTTCGTTCATCCTCGGGTTGACCGGATGACGGCAATCATTCATCTCCTGGCTGAACTCTGATTTTCAGGAGCAGCCAGTTGCGGACGCTTTCGCTAGCTTCGACTTCGGCCCTGATATTCACCGCTTCATTCCTGATGCTTAGCTCAACATCTTACGGAAATCTTCCAGAAGACATTCCTGAACCCACGGATATTTCAGCTCGCCATGGGTTCAGCCTGCCGTTACCAGCAGAAGTTCTGAGCAGCATCGGAGCCGGTGACCTGGTCACCTCCGCGGATGACGGCAGTGTTTTCCAGGAAGATGCCTTCCAGGTCGTGGCGGCCGCCGCCACGACGGTCCCGGCGCCGAAGCCGTTCCGGCTCTACTACAACTTCACCTTCGCCAACCAGCCGCAGGGTCTGGAGAAGTGCGGGCTGACCCGGCTGCCGCTGCTGACGCCCAGCTATTTCTTCAAGGGCGGCAAGATCCGGGACGAGATCGACACCGCCCATATCGACAGCAAGCTGGAGGCGATCCGCAAGGTCGCGGCTGGCTCGGTCGACCGGCTGGCGACGGTCAACATCGAGGGCTCCTGGAGCATCAAGCGCACCGACCAGCCGGCGGTGGTGCGGCAGAAGGTCGAGCGCTACATCGCCCTGCACCGCTACCTGAAGCGCAAGCTCGGCACCGGC
>NZ_WUJP01000172.1 GCF_009806515.1 Geminicoccus flavidas
CTGCGCTACGGCATCTATGGCGAGGCGCCGGTGAAGGACTTCTTCGGCTACCAGACCAACTATTTCGGCAACCCGGCCAGCGTGCAGTACGCGGAGTTCATCCAGGCACCGCCGCTGCTCGCTCGTGCCAATGCCGAGGCTTCGCGGCTGGGTGAAGCGGTCGACGCGCTGTTCCCGGCCTATTACGTGAACTGGTACGACGATGTCGGCGCCACGGCCGAGGCGCGGCGCAAGAAGACCCTCGAGGTCTGGACCACCATGGTGCAGCACTCGATGAAGCTGGCCCTGCAATGGAAAAAGCCAGTCTACCCGTTCATCTGGATGCAGTTCCACAACAAGCTCAACCATCCGGGCCTGGCCACGAAGTTCCTGCCCAAGCGCTACTTCCGCCACCAGCTCGACACGCTGAAGAAGCTCGGCGCCAGCGGCGTCGTCATCTGGGGAACGCTCGGGGCAGACGGCACTGGCCGCGCGACCTTCGACAGGAACGCCGACTGGTGGCGGGAGTATCTGGCGTTCGCGAAGGCGAACGGGGCCAACCTGACGAAGTGCCAGTTGCTCCCAACCGGCTAGCCAAGCGGCGGGACGGGCACGCGCTGCGGCCCACTTTGGCGCTCATCCTCCGGTCCGGGAGCCGAAGCACGCGGCGGAGATGCAGAGACGGGACCAAGGGAACCTGCGCTCCCCGGGCGGGATTGCTTATCGCCGTCGCTGCAGGCTGGGCATCCCCCTCCACCTCCCCCTCCAGGAGCCCCGCATGAAGGCCATGACCTTTGACCGCTATGGCGGTCCGGAAGTCCTTCGCCAGTCCGAGCTGCCCACGCCGAAGGTGGGCCCCGGCGAGATCCTGATCCGGGTCCGCAGCGCCGCGGTGAACCCGGTCGACTGGAAGATCATGGCGGGCCACCTCGATAGCATCATGCAGGCCTATTTCCCGGCCATTCCCGGCTGGGACGTGGCGGGGGTGGTCGAGGCGGTGGGCTTCGACACGCCGGAGTTCTGCCCGGGCGACGAGGTCATCGCCTATGCCCGCAAGAGCTTCATCCATGACGGCACCTTCGCCGAGTTCGTCACGGTCTCGGCCGAGGCGGCGGCGCGCAGGCCCAAAAGCCTGGACTGGGACCAGGCGGCTGGGCTGCCGCTGGCGGGCCTCACCGCTTACCAGGTCCTGATGCGGCTGGGCCTGAAGGCCGG
>NZ_WUJP01000173.1 GCF_009806515.1 Geminicoccus flavidas
CGACGTCGTCCTGATCCATGCGGCCGCAGGCGGCGTGGGCATCCTGGGATCGCAGATCGCCAGGGCCCATGGCGCCAGGGTGATCGGCACGGCCTCCGAGAAGAACCACGAATTCCTCCGCTCGCTCGGCGTCGAGCCCGTGACGTATGGCGAGGGTCTGGCGCAGCGAGTCCGCCAGATGGCGCCGAATGGCGTCGACATCGTGGCGGACTTCGTGGGCGGCGTGCTCGACGTCACGGAGGCCGTCCTGCGCGAAGGCGGGCGCCATGCCTCGATCGTGGATCCGACGGCCGAGGAGAAGGGCGGCCGCCTCATCTGGGTCAGGCCGAACGGCCGGGACCTGCAGAAACTGGCCGACCTGGCGGATAACGGGAAGCTGACGGTTCAGGTGGCGCAGACCTTTCCCCTGGAGGCGGCGGCCGATGCGCTGGCGCTCAGCATGACCGGCCGGGTGCGGGGCAAGATCGCGATCAGCGTGAGCCGCTGAGGCAAGGACGCCGTAGCCTGGGCCCGACCAAGCAACTGGTGTGGAATAGCGGCCGCCAGAGCGCCCAGCCCGGGTTGAAGGACGCATCGGAGGAAGTGGCCGACGGGCAGCATGCCCAGAGTGCAGCGGAGACAGAGCGTGATGATCTCATCCTTCTGGCAACGCCCTGTCGTCAGCGCAGCTGCCTCCTGCATGGTGTCGTCCGGCCTGGGCCTGCCGGCTTTGGCCGAATCTTATCCAGCTCTCGCCAAGTTCCATGAAGTCCGCGCAGGCGTTTATGCGCATGATCTGACTGGCCCGACCCATGAGCGGGACGAGGTCGGCCTCAACGGCGAAATCCTGTTCAAGAGCCCGGGCTTCCTTGCCTGGGCCTTCGCGCCTCGCCCGCGCCTGGGCGGTACGGTGAGCACCAACGGCGGCACCAGCCTCGCCTATGCCGACCTCGGCTGGACCATCGGCCTCACCGATCGGATCTTCCGATCTAAGCATCGGCGGGGCCATCCATGACGGCTCCCTGCGGGACTCGTCGTCCGGGGAGAACGCCTATGGCTGCCGGGTGAACTTCCACGAGACCCTGTCGCTCGGCTACCGCGTGGCGCCGGCCGTCTCGGTCATGCTGTCCGCCGAGCACATGTCCAACGCCGGGCTGTGCACGAAGAACGACGGCCTCACCAATCTCGGCATCCGGCTCGGCTACGGCTTCTGACCCACCCTTCCGGACCGGGTCATCGACGCTCCGGCCATGCCTCGTCCTGCCCCTGCGCGGGGCTTTCCTGCGCCCGCGCCAGATCGAGCAGGCTACGGAAATGGCTCGCATTCGGGCTGTGGCAGACGTTCAGGATCTGGGCGCTCTTCGGGCCGGGCACGGTGAGGAAGGCGTGACCCATCGTGCTGTCGAGATACATGGATTCGCCGGTGGCCAGTTCGGCGGGCTCGTAGAACTCGGTGTGGACGATGATGCGGCCGCGCAGGACGTAGAGAAATTCCTCGCCGGCATGGCGGCTCAGCGTGGGGAACTCGACGATGGAGCGGGCGCGGATGGTGGTGATGATCGGCACCATCGCCTTGTGGGTCAGGTCGGTGCAGACATAGCGGTAGTCGTAGTTGGGGGTCTGGACCAGCAGGCCGTCGGCCTTGCGCGCGATGCTGCGGCGCGCGGTGACCGTCGGGTGCAGGCGGTCCTGGGCGGTGGGGTCCGGCTCGAAGAAGGCGCTGATGTCGACCTGCAGGCCTTCGGCGAGTTGGAGGAGCTTGTCGTAGGTGAGCGAGAGCTGGCTGTTCTCCACCTTGGACAAGGTCGAGATCGCCAAGCCCGTGCGGGCGGCGACTTCGGTCAGGCTCAGGTCGAGGCGGCGGCGGATCGCGCGCAGCGCGTTGCCGAGACGGGCCTTGCGGGTCGACATCGCCGCCGCCTCCCTCGCTCAGGCGACCTTGCCGCGGGCCTCGATCGGCCAGACGTCGACCAGGCGGCCGTTCTCCACGACATGGTAGCGGTCGAACAGGTTCACGTTCGGGTCGCAGTGCGGGACGATGCAGGCAACCAGCGTGCCTGGCTCCAGGCGGACCGACGGGTCGGGCAGGACCGCCTTGCCGAACTCGTCGCCGAAGACGGCGTAGGTCGAGCCTTCCGGGGCGCCCCAGGCGATCACCGGGGCGGCATTGTGATCGGTGGAGAAGCTCTTGATGCCGGCATCCGTGGTGGCGAAGCCCGGGTGCTGCGCACTCAGCACGGTTGTGTACACGAACAGGGAGTTCTGCCAGCGGCGGACGCCGTCGGGGGTCATGGCGACCTGGTCATAGATCGCGTCGGAGAACAGGTAGGAGCCGACCTGCAGCTCGTTCAGCACCCCGGTCTCGTGGTCGAAATCGTGGGTGCCGGTGCCGCCGCCGGTCACGACCGGGCAGGGATGGCCGGCGGCCACCAGGGCGTCGCGCACCTGGCCCAGGATCGCCAGCGCCGCGTGCGAATGGGCGCGGCGCTCGGCATAGTCGCGGATCGACTGGACATGGCCGGCATAGCCCTGGACGCCCTTCAGGGTCAGGCCGGGCGAGGCGGCGATGGCACGGGCGACCTCCAGGGCGGCCTCGGGCGAGGTCAGGCCGGTGCGGTGGGTGCCGACATCGACGTCGATCAGCAGGTCCAAAGCGAGGCCCGCGGCACCCACCGCCTCAGCCAGCGCGCGGACGGCCGCGACGTCCTCGACCACGATGGTGGTGTCGGGGGCGATCCGCAGCACGTCCAGGAGGCGGCGGATCTTCTCCGGCCCACGCAAAGGCGTGGTCAGGAGCAGGCCGCGGATGCCGGCCTTCGCCATGACCTCGACCTCGCCGAGCTTGGCACAGGACTGGCCGACCGCACCGGCCGCCATCTGCGCCTTGGCGATGGTGACGCATTTGTGGCTCTTGGCGTGCGGGCGGAGCCGGATGCCACGCTCCTTCGCGATCCTGGCCATCGTGGCGAGGTTCGCGTCGAAGGCGCGCTTCTCGATCACCAGTGCTGGCGTATCCACGGCCCGTTCCGTCTCAGCCAAGATCCTGCTCCTCGTTTTCCGTCCACTCGCCGCCGCGCACCAGGCCCCGGCAGAACAGGCGGCGGTCGCCGGTCATGCTGCGGCCCAGCGAGTCCATGTAATCGAAGCTGCCCTGCCACTCGGTCAGCACCGTGGCATCACCGACCGCACCAATGGCGAGGCTGCCCAGATCGGAGCGGTCGATGGCGCGGGCGGGCGTGGCCGTCGCGGCGGTGACCACCTGCTCCAGCGTCATGCCCAGGCAGAGGAACTTGGACAAAGTGCGCAGGAGGTCGAAGGCGGGGCCGTCGATGCAGAGCGAGTGCACGTCCGACGAGATCGTGTCGGGCAGGAAGCCGTCCGCGATCATCGCTTGCGCTACCTCGAAATCGAGCGAGCCCATGCCGTGGCCGATGTCGAACCAGACGCCGCGCTCGCGCGCCTGCTTGATCTCGGCGCGGACATGGCCGTCGCCCCCGCGGATGTCGTTGGGGAAGGTCTTGTAGCAATGGGTCAGCACGTCGCCCTTGCGCAGCCGCGGGATCACCTCGGAGCGGCCGGGCGGCGGGTAGTCCAGATGGGTCATGCAGGGGAGCTGCAGCCGGTCGGCGGCCTCCAGCATGATGTCGAGGGGAGCGATGCCGCTGGTGCCGCCGGCGATCCGGCCGATCCGGGCCTTCATGCCGACGATCAGGTCGCCGTGCTCGCGGCCGCAGGCCACCGCTTCGCGGGCGTCGAGCAGGCGGATGTCGCTGCACTCGCCGACCATCACGTTCTTGGAGAAGCCGTAGATGCCAGCATAGGAGATGTTGAGGTAGCAGAGGATCCGGCTCTTCGACCGCTCGATCACATGGCGGCGGAAGCCCTTGAAGTTGCCGGCCCCGGCACTGCCGGCGTCGACGAAGGTGGTGGTGCCACCGCGGAGCGCCAACTCGTCCGCGTCCACGCCCAGCGAGGTGCCGCCCCAGTAGACATGGGTGTGCAGGTCGATCAGGCCCGGCGCGACGATCAGGCCGGCCACGTCCTGGACGTCGCGGGCGGCATCGGCCGGGATGTTCGCGTCGATGGCGGCCACGCGCCCGTTCTGGAAGCCGATATCGGCGACCGTGTCGACGTTGCGGCCGGGATCGAACAGGCGGCCGCCTTTCAGGACCAGATCGAACAAGCTTCCCCCCTCGCGGCGTCATCGGTTCCGGCCCAAAGCAGACCGATCATTTTACTGGTTTTCAAGTACACTCAAGAATGTTTACGATCCGAAAGAGCCCAGGGAAATGCCCAATAGAAGCTAATTCCTAAAGGGGCAGCCGAGACGCAGGCGTGCCGCACGACGGTCGAGCGGGACGCAAAAAGACCGTCATCCGAGGGGGATGAGCCTGATGAGCGACCTTTTCCGTCGATCGGAACTCGACTCGTTCCTGGCGCGCCGGCGCGCGATATTGAAGGGCGGCCTGGCCGCTGCGGCGGGCATGGCGCTGCCCGGGCTGATGGGCCGGGCGCACGCGGCACCGGCCGAGGCGATGACCTTCATCGGCTGGCAGTACAACCCGCAGATCGTCGCCGAGAACGTCGAGACGTTCAAGAAGCTCTACGACGAGAACGTGACCTACGAGCTGGTGCCTGGCGAATACCATGCGGTCGCCGAGACCAAGCTGATGGGCGGCCAGCATATCGACATGATGTATTCCGAGGAGGACCGGCTGCTGCGCTGGAACGCGGCGGGCTGGAGCCGCACCCTCGATGGCTTGCCTGGTCTCGATGAGATCAAGAGCAAGATGTACGACATCAACGTCAAGAACCTGTCGCTGCCGAACGGCGAGCTGGGCGGCCTACCCTACTATACCGGCTTCAACAGCTTCGTGTGCAACGAGAAGCACCTGGACGCGGCCAAGATCGAGCCGCCCGCGACCTGGGAAGAGTTGCTGGAGCAGTGCCGCAAGCTGAAGACGGACAAGGTTTCCGAATACCCCTACATCGCCGCCTGGGCGCGCGGCTGGTCGATGATGTCCTGGACGCTGTTCTCGCAGTGGTATTCCGAGGGTGCGAAGGTCTTCGACGAGAACTTCCAGCCGGTGTTCGACCAGCCGTTCAAGGACATCCTGCAGTTCAACCGGACGGCCTACGAGGAAGGCCTGATCCCGCCGGACGTGTTCACGCACCAGACCGAATCGGTGCCGAACTTCGCCACGGGTACCCACACCTATATGGTCGTGCACGAATACGACCAGAAGGTGTTCAACACACCGGAGACCTCGCAGATCGCGGGGGCCTGCAGGAACGTGATCATGCCGGGCAAGACCCGCTCCACCTTCCTGTGGACCGCGGCCTACCAGATGGGCGCCAACCCGATCGACGAGGAGCGGGTCTGGAACCTGATGCAGTTCTTCGGCGGCAAGGCCAAGGACGGCCAGTACCATGTGGCCAAGCGCTGGGCGCTCGATTTCGGCCTGGGCTCCGCGCACAAGGAGGTCATGGAGGACCCGGACGTCGAGGCCGCCATGTCCAAGTGGAAGGACCTGGAGGTCGCCCGCAAGCAGCACGAGACCGGCACCACCCGCGACGTCGCCAAGTCGGTGTGGTTCCCCGAATGGGACTGGTACATGATGGGCGAGGCGCAGGATTATTTCCGCGGCCAGACCAGCCAGGACCAGCTCATCGAGCGGCTCCAGGCCAAGTATGACGAGCTGAAGCAGATGTATCCGGAGTGACGGCGTGGCCAGCACGACGGTACGCGACCTGACCATCGGCACTGGGACCGCTGCTCCGCGACGTGCGGAGAAGCGGGACTGGCTGCCGTTCCTCCTCAGCTTCCCGACGCTGCTGGTCGTCTTCCTGGTGATCGGGCTGCCGCTGATCTATTCGCTGGCGCTCAGCCTGCACCGCATCAACATGCTGACCCAGAAGTGGATCTTCGTCGGGCTCGGCAACTATACCTCGATCATTCCCCAGCCCGACTTCATCTGGGCGCTGGTCCGCACCGCGATCTTCGCGGGCGTCACCGTCGCCCTGGGGCTGGCACTAGGCATGGGGATGGCGCTGATCCTCAACATGCGCTTTCCCGGCCGGGGCCTCTTGCGCTCGGTCGTGCTGATCCCCTGGGCGATGGCGCCCGTCACGGTGGGCGTGCTGTGGGGCTGGATCTTCGACGGCTCCTACGGGCCGATGAACGGGCTGCTGCTCGACCTGGGCCTGATCGACCAGTCGATCCCGTGGCTGGGCAACGGCACCGTGGCGTTCGCGATCGTGATCCTGGTCCATGTCTGGAATCAGGCACCGCTCACCGCCCTGCTGATCCTGGCTGGCCTCCAGTCGATGCCGGACAATCTGCACCGGGCAGCGCTCATTGACGGGGCCGGGCCGATCACCCGGTTCTTCAAGATCACGGTGCCGTGGCTGAAGCCCATGCTGCTGCTGATCATGATCCTGACCACTATCAACTCGATCATGGCCTTCGACCTGTTCTGGACGATGACCAAGGGCGGGCCCGGCAGTGCCACCACCGTGTTCTCCTGGATGGGCTACGCCATGGCCTTCCAGTTCATGCGCATGGGCGAAGGTGCGGCCGTCCTCTACATCCTGACCATCTTGTGCTTGGTGCTGGCCTGGTTCTACCTGAAGCTGTTCTTCCCGACCGCGGCCCGGGCCAAGGCGCTGACGGCCAAGGACCTGGAGCCGGCCGACCCCGCCAATCTCACGGGCACGGTGCTGTC
>NZ_WUJP01000174.1 GCF_009806515.1 Geminicoccus flavidas
CGGGATGCGGCGGACCACCGCCCGGCTGGCCCGGCTGCCGGCCTTTACCCCGAGATCGACATTCTCGCCGCGCACCCGGCGCATCCTGGGCAAGGTCGCGATGTGGACGGCGATCGTCCTGATCTTCGTCTGGTCGTTCGTGCCGTTCGCCTGGCTGATCCTGATGAGCCTGCAGAGTGCCGCCGACCTGGTGCGCACGCCGGCGACCGTGGTGCCGGGGCCGCTGACGCTGGAGAATTTCCGCTACGTGCTGTTCCCGGACACCGGCACGGGCGGCCAGTCCAGCGTGCAGGCGTCGCGGGTGCCGTTCGGGATCTGGAACAGCTTCCTGGTCGCGGTCGCGGTGACGGCGGTGAACCTGGTCCTGGGCGGCCTTGCCGGCTACGCCTATGCGCGCTCGGGCAAGAGCAAGCTGATGGGCGGGACGCTCTGGGCGCTGATGCTGACCCGGATGACGCCGTCGCTCGCCCTGATCCTGCCGTTCTTCCTGGTGTTCAAGACCATGGGTCTGCTGGACACGCGGACCGGGCTGGTGATCGCCTACTGCTCGCTGATCCTGCCGCTCTCGACCTGGATGATGAAGGGCTATTTCGAGGGGCTGCCGCCGAACCTGGAAAAGGCGGCGCTGGTGGACGGCTGCTCCCGGCTCAAGGCGATCTGGAAGATCGTGCTGCCGGTTTCCGTGCCGGGGCTGGTGGCGGCCGGGATCTTCTGTTTCCTGATCAGCTGGAACGAGTTCATCTTCGCACTGATCCTGACCGGCACCCCGAACGCGCAGACCATCCCGGTCATCATCGCCGGCTTCCTGGTCCAGCTCCGCTTCTACGATTACGGGCCGATGTTCGCGGCCTCCGTGCTGGCGGTGATCCCGCCGGTCGTCATCGCCCTTCTTTTCCAGCGCTGGCTGGTCAGCGGCATGCTGTCTGGTTCGATCAAAGGCTGAGGAGACCATTCCAACGTGGCCAGCGTCACCCTCGATCGACTGACCAAGCAGTTCGGCGCCGTGTTCGCGGTGTCGGAGCTCGACATCACCCTGCCGGACGGAGAGTTCCTGACCCTGCTGGGCCCGTCCGGCTGCGGCAAGAGCACGGCGCTGGGCTGCATCGCCGGCCTGGAGAAGCCCTCCGCCGGCTCGATCCTGTTCGACGGGACCGACGTCACCGAGCGCGACCCGCACGAGCGCAACATCGCCATGGTGTTCCAGGACTACGCGCTCTACCCGCACATGAGCGTGCGCGACAATATCGCGTTCGGCCTGCGCCAGCAGCGGCTCGACGAGGCGACGATCGGCAGGCAGATCGATGCGGCCGCCGACATGCTGGACCTGGGCGCGCTGCTGGACCGCAAGCCCGTGCAGCTCTCGGGCGGGCAGCGCCAGCGCGTCGCGGTGGGCCGTGCGGTGGTGCGCAACCCGGCCGTGCTGCTGATGGACGAGCCGCTGTCCAACCTGGACGCCTCGCTCCGGGTCAAGACCCGCACGGAGATCAAGCGGCTGCAGCGCGAGATCGGCACGACCGCGGTGTTCGTCACCCATGACCAGGAGGAGGCCATGGTGCTGTCCGACCGGGTCGCGGTGATGCGGGCCGGCAAGCTGCAGCAGATCGGGCCGCCCATGGAGGTGTACCGCAAGCCCGCCAACCTGTTCGTGGCGAGCTTCATCGGCAGCCCGGCCATGAACTTCTTCGAGGTCGAGACCGGGCTGGAGGACGGGGTGATCCGCTGCCGGGTCGGCGAGACCGTGCTGTCCCTGCCGACCGGCGTGGTGGCCGAGCAGAGCCTCGGTGCCATCCGGGGCGGGCGGAAGGCGATCCTGGGCATCCGGCCGACCGACCTGATGGCGAACGCCCAGCGCGACCTGACCCTGGAGGGCGATGTCTTCCTGGTCGAGCCGATCGGGCCGGTTTCCTATGTGGATGCCGAGATCGGCGGGCAGGCGGTCAAGGGATTGTGTGAGCCGGACGAGGCGCCGGCGGTGGGGGCGAAGGTGCGCTTTGGCGCACTGGCGGCGCGGGTCCATCTGTTCGACCCCGCGTCGGAAGAAAGACTGTGATGGGAGTGGTAGGGGTGAGCGAGGCCATACGGCTGTCGACCATGCTGCGTGACCTGGTCGACGTGCTGATTCCAGGCGAGGACGACTGGCCTTCCGCGTCGCTGGCAGGCGTGCATGGCATTCTCGGGATGCGGCTCCTGGAGGAACTCGGCGAGGATGCGCTCCTTCAGGTCGAGCAGGCGCTCCAGGCCTGCGGCGGGCCGCTCGGGCCACTGGACGAAGACCAGCGGATGATCGTGGTCGCCAAGCTGGAGGCGAGCCAGCCCAGGCTGTTCACGCTGATCCGCACCGCGACCTATCTCGGCTATTACGAGAGCCCTGGCGTGATCCCGGCGATCCGGGCACTAGGCCAGCCCTACGACCCGGTGCCGATCCTCAAGGGCTACCATCTGGAGCCGTTCGACCGCGAGCGCGACCGGCCGAAGCGCAATCGTGGCTTCTACATCCCGACCGACGAGGTCAAGCCGGTCGACATTTCGGGCCTCGATCATCTGGGAGAGCGCCATGGCCGCGCGTAACGATCATGCCGACGTCCTGATCATCGGCTCGGGCGCCACCGGTTCCCTCGCTTCGCTGGTCCTGGCCGAGGCCGGGCTGCACGTCATCTGCCTGGAGCAGGGCGGCTGGGTGGAGCCCCGCGAGCACCCGCACTACCGGCCGGACTGGCAGTGGAACCGGCGCACGAGCTGGAACGCGGACGTCAACGTCCGCCGGCCCAATCCCGACGACTTCCCCGTCAACAGCGACAGCTCCCAGGTCCTGATGTGGAACGGGGTCGGCGGCTCGACCAATGTCTATGGCGCGCTCTGGCCGCGCTACCGCCCGTCCGACTTCCGCAAGGGCACCGAGCACGGGCTGCAGCCGGACTGGCCGATCACTTATGAGGACATCGCGCCCTATTACGAGAAGGCCGACGCGCTGATCGGAGTGAGCGGCCTGGAAGGTGACCCGGCCATGCCGGCCCATCCGCCCTACCCGACGGGCCCCTTGCCGATGGGCGCCCCGGCCCGCCGGATGGCGCAGGCGTTCGACAAGCTCGGCTGGCACTGGTGGCCGGTGCCGGCGGGCGTGATCTCTTCGGATTATGACGGGCGCCCGGCCTGCAACGGCTGCGGGATCTGCACGGGCTGCCCGCGCGGCTCGATGAGCAAGTTCTCGATGTCGGTCTGGCCGAGGGCGCTGGAGGCGGGCACCGAGCTGCGCACCTATGCGCGGGTGATCCGGATCGAGAAGGACCGCTCGGGGCGGGCCACCGGTGCCATCTATGTCGACCGTAATACTGGCCGGCAGCACAAGGTGACCGCGGATGTGGTGGTGCTGGCAGCCAACGGCGTGGGCACACCGCG
>NZ_WUJP01000112.1 GCF_009806515.1 Geminicoccus flavidas
CACCCGTATCGATCAGCTTCTTCACGACTGCACTGGACACCCCGGCAGCCCTGGCCAGGTCCGCCGGTGCGAGCGGCTCCGTGGCCGCTGCGGCCAGCACCTGGTGCTGCTTGGGCGTCAGCTTGCGCGCCTGCGCGTCCTCGGCCGACCGGTACAGCTCGACCGTGCGCGGCTCTTCCAGGGCGGCATGGGTCGAGAGTGCGAGCTTCAGCACCTGGCCGCGCGGGCTGACCGTCTCGCGCGCCACATGATCGACCAGGCGGCGCAGCGGCTCGGGCAGCGACGGGACCGGCAGGAGCGGGCCGAGCGGCCGCAGCCGGCCGGGATCGACCGGGCGCTCGGGCCGGGTGTCCCAGACCACGCCCGGCAGGACCTGGCGGCCGAACGGCACGGCCACCACCTGGCCCGGCTCCGGCCGGGGCCGGCCGTCGGGCAGGAGATAGTCGAACGGTCCGTCCAGCGGTGCGGTCACCACGACGGACACGGTCGCGAAGGAATCGGCAAAGAGGTCGGGGGTCATGCGCCCGCCTAACATAGGTATCCTGCGCCCGCCGTGCTACCGCATCGCCTCATGCTGCACGGAACGGACGATCTCGACGACGCCCTGCGCGCCTGGCTCGTCGAGCTGGCCAAGGAGCGGCGCTTCTCTCCGCAGACCGTGGCCTATTATGGCGACGAGTTGCGCCGATTGTGCGCGTTCCTGGCAAGGCATCTGGGTGAGCGGCCGTCGCTGGCCAGTTTGATGGCGCTGCGGCCCGCCGACTTCCGGGCCTGGCTGGCGGACCGGCAGGCGCAGGGTCTGTCGCGCGGCTATGTGATGCGCGGCGTGGCGGCGGTGCGCTCGTTCTTCCGCTGGCTGGACCGCCGCCGGGGCCTGCACAACCCCGCTCTGTTCGCCCTGCGCACGCCCGCCGTGCCGCGCCGGCTGCCCCGCCCGCTCACCGTGGAGCAGGCGGGCGAGCTCACCGCGATGCTGGGCGACGGTGCCGAGCCGTTCGTGGCGCGGCGCGACCTGGCGCTGCTCCTGCTCCTGTGGGGCTGCGGGCTGCGCATCGGCGAGGCGCTGGGCCTGACCCGCTCCGCCCTGCCGCCCGATGCCGCTTCCCTGCGCAGCCTGAGAGTCCTCGGCAAGGGCGGGCGGGTGCGCGACGTGCCGGTGCTGCCGGTCGTGGCCCAGGCGCTGGCCGACTATCTCGCCGCCTGCCCCTTTCCCCAGGAGCCCGCCTCGCCCCTGTTTCTGGGGGTCCGTGGCGGGCCCATGGCCGCCGATGCCGTTCGGCGGCGCATCCGCCACGCCCGCAGCGTCCTGAACCTGCCCGATACCGCGACCCCGCATGCCCTGCGCCACAGCTTCGCCACCCACCTCCTGGAGAACGGCGCAGACCTGCGCTCCATCCAGGAGCTGCTGGGCCATGCCAGCCTGTCCACCACCCAGAAATACACCCAGGTCGACCAGGAACGGCTGTACCAGCTCTATGGCGCCGCCCATCCCCGCGCCTGAATGCCAGGGCCGGGCACCGTCCGCTCTGCGCATGCGCGGTTTGCGTTGTGCCCTCCGCCTTCCTAGGGTCGGCCCGTTCCTTGTCCGGCCGAACCAGAACGATCGATGCGCCTGCGTGCCGTCCTCCTGATCCTGGCCGCGGCGGCGGCACTGCTCGGCGCGCTGACCGGCGGGTTCTATTTCCTGTCCGACCCGGAGCGGATCCGCCAGCAGGCCGAGGCGTCGCTGACGGCCGTGCTCGACCGGCCGGTCCGGCTGGAGGGCCGGATCGGGCTTAGCTTCCTGCCAGCACCCCGGGCGGTGATCACCGAGCCCAGCTTGGTGGCGGACGGCGCCACGCTGGCACGGGCCGACCGCGTCGATTTGGCCCTGTCGCCGCTCCGGCTCCTGACCGGACAGCCACCAGTGCAGGCGCTCACCGCGGTCCGCCCGGAACTGGCCGCACCGGTGGCGGTCCTGGACCTGCTGCGCCTGGCGGACAGCGGCGAGACCGGCACGATCGAGGTGGCCGACGGCCGGCTGGCCATCCAGCTGGCACCGGGCACGCCGCCGCTGGAGCTGGCCGCCCTGGCGCTCGACCGCCGGGAGGACGTGGACGGCATCGTGCGGCTCACGCTCGCTGCCGAAACGGCCGACGGCGCGCTCGCCCTGGACGGGACCCTGCGGCGCGCGGACAGCAGCGGTGCCGTGCCCGCCGAACTGGAGCTGCACTTGGGGGAAAGCCGGATCGCCTGGCAGGGCCTCCTGGCCGCAGGGCGGCTGTTCGGCCGGCTGAGGGTCGCGGCAGCAGGCCGGCTGCCGGCCTGGCTCGGCCCATGGGCAGCGCTCGGCCCGGATGCCCCGTGGCAGGGCGAGAGCCGGGTGGACTATGGCGCGGCCGGCCTGAAGCTCACCGATCTCGCCGCCTCGTCGGGCAGCACCGCGCTGTCTGGCACGTTCGAGTTCCGCCATGCCGAACAGGCCGGCGAGCTGCGCCTGGACCTGCGCGACGCGACGCTGACGGCACCGGACTTGGCCCGGCTGGCGACGGGAACCGGCCTGTTCGGCGGTAACCGGATCGAAATGAAGCTCTCCGGCCATGGGCTCGACCTGCGCGGCGTGGCGCTGCCGGCCGTGGACGTGGCCGGCCGCCTGCTGCCGGACGGCCAGATCGAGATCGACCGGCTGGCGGCCTCGGTCGGCGCCGACGGCGCGCTGCGGCTGGAGCGGGGGCGCTTCTCGCCCGACGAGGAACTGGCCGGTACGGTGAGCCTCGACCTGCTGACCGCCATGCCGGTGCTGGGGCAGCTCGGTGTCCTGCCGGACTGGCTGCCGCCGGACCGCCCGGCCGGGCTGCTGGTTGAAGGCGAGTTGCGCTGGCGGCCGAAAAGCTGGGCACTCGAGCAGGCGACGCTGCAGGCCGACCAGAGTCGGTTCGCCGGCAGGGTCGAGCTCACCGACGGCGCCCTTACGCTTGCCGGACAGATCGACCGGCTCGACCTGGCGCAGTGGCTTGCCGGGTCCTCCGAGCCCGGCGACCTGCTCCGGCACCTGCCAGACGGCCAGTTCGACCTGCGGATCGGCCGGCTGTCGCAAGGCGACGCCTGGATCACCGACGTGGCGCTCGAGGCGCGCAGCCGGAACGGTCGCCTGACGGTCGCCGAGGCATCGGCCGGGGATCGCGCCGAGCTGCACGCGACGCTCGCGGGCTCGCTGGATCTCTCCGGCCGGACGCTGGACATGGTGCTGGGGCTGAGCGCGCCCCGGCCGCAGCGGATCGCCTCTGTGCTGGACTGGGACCTGCCCTGGCTGTCACGCCTGCCGGGGCTGGAGGGAGCACTGTCGCTGCGCGGGCCGTTCGACCGCCTGGAAGTGGCGCTGGACCTGGCCGGCGACGGGCAGAGCATCACCGCCAGCGGCACGTTCGGGCAGGGCGATCAGACAGCGGCGACCGCCCTGGACGTCCAGGCCCGGGCACCCGATCTCGCCGCGCTCCTGGCCGAGCTGGCGCTCCTGCCGATCGAGCCGCGTGCCCTTGGCGGCGCGGTGGCGGCCGATGCCCAGATCGGCCGCAGCGAGGACGGGCGCTGGCAGGGCCGGATCGATCTTTCGGCCGGGCCGCTGCGTGCCCACGGCCAGCTCGGCCTGCGCACCGGCAGCGAGGTGCCGCGCCTTGCCGGGCAACTTGCGCTGGCCGTGGCCCCGGATTCCCTCTCCGGCCTCTACGACTTCCTGTCCACCACCCTGTCCTTCGCACCGGGCTCGCCGCTCCGCTGGCCGGGCGCCTGGCCGGCCATGGACCTCCACTGGCACTGGCTGTTCGGGGCCGAGCTCGACCTCACGCTGCGCCAGCTCGCCGATCCGGACGGCCAGGGCCTTGGCCGGGTGCGCCTGGCGGAAGGGCGCCTTGACCTGGAACGGCTGGATCTGCCCCTTCCACAGGGCGGCTGGCTGCGGGGCGACCTCGCCCTGGACGGCCGCGGGCTGGTGCCGCTCATGGAGCTGGACGTGGCGCTCGACGATGCCGACAGCGCGGCACTGGGCGGTCTGCTCGGGATCCACCGCGCACCCCGGGCGAGGCTCGCCGCCGAAGCCAGCCTCACGGGCCAGGGCACCTCCGTCCGCGCGATCGTGGCGGATCTCGCCGGTGAGCTGCGCCTGGCGATCGGGCCGGGCACGCTGCCGCCGGCGGTCGGCAGCGACGCCTCGCCCTTCGCGTTCGCCGGCATCCACGGTGCGCTTGCCGCCCGGCGCGGCCTGCTGGAAAGCAGCCCGCCCCATCTGGCGGTCGACCTGCCGGACCGGTCGCGCCGCTACCTGACGGCACGGCTCGACCTGCCGGTCTGGTTCCTCGACGCGACGCTGCCGCCGGACAACGGCCTGCCCGGCTGGCACCTGCTGGGGCCGCCCGGGCAGGTCCGTGCGCTGCCGATCAGTCCGACGGCCCCAGCATCAGCTCAGGGCGAACCAGCCGGTCGAACTCCTCTTCCGTCAGAAGCCCCAGCGCCAGCGCCGACTCCTTGAGGGTGGTACCCTCCTTGTGCGCCTTCTTGGCGACCTTGGCAGCGTTGTCGTAGCCGATCTTCGGGTTCAGCGCCGTGACCAGCATCAGGCTCTCGTTCATGATCTGCGCCAGCCGCTCGCGGTTGGCCTCGATCCCGACCACGCAGTTGTCGGTGAACGAGCGGCAGCCGTCCGCGATCAGCCGGATCGACTGCAGCACGTTGTAGATGATCACTGGCTTGAACACGTTCAGCTCGAAATGGCCGTTCGAGCCGCCAACCGTGGCCGCCACGTGGTTGCCCATCACCTGGGCGCAGACCATGGTCAGCGCCTCGGACTGGGTCGGGTTGACCTTGCCCGGCATGATCGAGCTGCCGGGCTCGTTCTCGGGCAGGGAGATCTCGCCGAGACCACAGCGCGGGCCGGAGCCCAGCAGGCGGACGTCGTTGGCGATCTTCATCAGCGAGACCGCCAGCGTGTTGAGCGCGCCCGACAGCTCGACCATGGCGTCGTGCGAGGCCAGCGCCTCGAACTTGTTAGGTGCGGTCACGAACGGCAGGCCAGTGATCTTCGCCACCTCCTCGGCGAAGCCCTCGGCAAAGCCCTTCTTGGCATTCAGCCCGGTGCCGACCGCGGTGCCGCCCTGGGCTAGGTACCAGACCCGCGGCAGCGCCGCCTTCACCCGCTCGATGCCGTACTGGATCTGACAGGCATAGCCGCCGAACTCCTGGCCGAGGGTCATCGGGGTCGCATCCTGCAGGTGGGTGCGGCCGATCTTGATGATGTCCTTGAACTCGTCCGCCTTGGCAGCCAGCGCCGCGTGCAGGTGCTCCAGCGCCGGGATCAGCTCTCGGACCGCCTGCTCGCCCGCCGCGATGTGCATGGCGGTGGGGAAGGTGTCGTTGGAGGACTGGCCGCGGTTGACATGGTCGTTCGGGTGGACCGGCGACTTGCCGCCCTTGCTGCCATTCAGCAGCTCGTTGGCACGGCTGGCGATCACCTCGTTGGCGTTCATGTTGGACTGGGTGCCGGACCCGGTCTGCCAGACCACCAGCGGGAACTCATCAACCAGTTTGAGCTCGGCCACTTCCTCGGCCGCCTTGGCGATGGCGTCGCCGAGCTTGGGATCGAGCTGGCCCAGCCGGACGTTCACGCGGGCTGCGGCCAACTTGACGATGCCGAGCGCCCGGACCAGGGGAGCGGGCATCCGCTCGCCGCCGATCCTGAAGTTCTGCAGGGAACGCTGGGTCTGGGCACCCCAGTGCCGGTCCGCCGGCACCTCGATCGGCCCGAACGTGTCGCTCTCGACCCGGACCTCTTTGGCAACACTCATCGCAAACGCTCCTGCGCCCCAAGTTTTGCGGCTCAGGTCG
>NZ_WUJP01000175.1 GCF_009806515.1 Geminicoccus flavidas
CCTGCTGCTGGCCTCGGACAACCTCGCCAACAGCTCGGACCAGGTCGGCCGCAACCTGCTGCACCACACGCTGGTTGCCTGTGAGATGTGGGTCGACGAGCCTTTGGCCTCGCATACCGGCTATGTGGCCGCGCTGGTCTCGCGCGAGTTCGCCGAGACCGATGTCAGCCGCGGCTTCGTCAACGGCTTCAACTTCAACTGTGTCACCACCGGTGGCGCTGGCGAGCAGGCCAACGGCCACATGACCCAGGCGCGCGCCCCCTGGGGCAAGGGCCATCACCAGTGGTTCCGGCGCCATTTCGGGCGGAACTTCGGGATCTTCGGGATCGGCGACGACCTGCCCAACCCGGACAACCGGGTGACGCTGTCGGCCAGCCAGCGCGACGCGGACGGGGTGCCGGTGGCGGAGCTGCACTACCGGCCGGGCGAGAACGACATGAAGATGATGAAGTTCATGTCTGACCGGCTGGTCGACATCGCCAAGGCGACGGGTGCCTTCGAATACAAGCTCCAGGACTACATGGACGAGCACGGCATCTATCGCACGCCGGCCTGGCATCTGCTGGGCACGGCGCGGATGGGCAAGTCGCCGGACATGTCGGTGGTCAACAAGTACCAGCAGTGCTGGGACGTGCCGAACCTGTTCATCATCGACGGCTCGGTGCTGACCACCGGCGGCGTGGTCAACCCGACGCCGACCGTGACGGCACTGGCGATCCGTGCCGCGGAGCATATCCGCGACAATTTCCGCGACCTGGCCAAGACCACCCGGCCGATGGCTGCCTGAGGGAATGATGACGACGCCCGAAGCCCTGCGTGCGAAGCTCGATGCGCTGCCGCGCATCAGGCTCGCCCATCTGCCGACGCCTTTGGAGTTCTGCCCGCGCCTCACCGAGGTGCTGGGTGGGCCCAGGATCTGGCTGAAGCGTGACGACACGACCGGGCTGGCGTTCGGCGGCAACAAGACCCGCCAGCTTGAATACGTGTTCGCCGACATGCTGAAGAAGGGCTGCAACACGATCGTGGCCGGCGCCTACACCCAGTCGAACTGGTGCCGGCAGATGAGCGCTGCCGCCGCCAAGCTCGGCCTGGACATCCATCTGGTCGTGGTCCACGGCGAGAAGGGCCCCAAGCTGCAGGGCAACTTCCTGCTGTTCAAGCTGCTGGGTGCGCAGGTTACCGTGGTGGACCTGCCGAGCGTGGAACTGCTGCAGCCTTATCTGGACAAGAAGGCCGACGAGCTGCGGGCACAGGGCAGGAAGCCCTACCTCGTGGCGCCGATGGACCTGCAGAACCTGGCGCTGGGTGCGGTCGGTTATGTGGATGCCGGGCTGGAGCTGCACGAGCAGTTCGGCAAGTCGGGCATCGATCCCGCGGCCCTGTACATCGCCGGCGCCAACATGACCCCGGCCGGGATCGCCCTAGCGTTCAAGGCGCTGGGACGAAAGACCAGGGTGGTGAACGTGGCGCCGATCAAGTGGGAGGAGGACCGGGCGACCGACATTGCCCGGATCGCCAACCGCTCGGCCTCGATCATCGGTATGGAGACGAAGCTCGCTCCCGCCGACTTCGACAGCCATGACGAGTATATCGGCGAGCGCTACGGCATCGTGACCGATGGCTGCCGGGAAGCGCTGCAGTTCCTGGCGCGGACCGAGGGCGTGATCCTGGACCCGGTCTATAGCGGCAAGGCGTTCGCCGGGCTGATCGACCAGGTGCGCAAGGGCCGCTTCGGCAAGGACCAGGACATCGTGTTCGTCCATACCGGCGGCACCCCTGCCCTGTTCGCCTATGCCGAGGACCTGGGACTGTCGGCATGAGCTACCCCAAATGACCTACAATGGGCCGCTGATCGACGCGCACCACCATTTCTGGGACATCGCCATGGGCAAGCACCCATGGATCGTACCCCAGCCCGGCAAGGAGATGGTGTTCGGCGACCCGATGCCGCTCTACCGGGACTATCTGCCGAAGCAGATCCGGGAGGACGCGAAGAACTGGAACCTGGTCGGCACGGTGCATGTCGAGGCCGGCTGGCTCGCGGATGATCCGGTGGGCGAGACGCGCTGGCTGGAGGAACTGGCAGAGCGCGACGGGCTGCCGTCCGCGATCGTCGCCACCGCACCGCTCCACGATCCGAAGGTCGAGGCGGTCCTGGAGCAGCAGGCGCAGTTCCCGCGAGTGCGCGGGATCCGCTACATCCTTTCCTGGCACGACGACCCGAACAAGCGCTTCGCGGCACGGCCGGACTGGATGCAGGACGGGCAGTGGCTCCAGGGCTTCCGGCTGCTGGAGAAGTTCAACTTCAGCTTCGACATGATGATCTACCCGGGCCAGATGGCCGACGCGGCGAAGCTGGCGGCGGGCCACCCGGGCACCACGATCATCCTGAACCATGTGGGCAGCCCGGCCGACCGCGACGCGGAGAGCATGGCGCGCTGGCGGGACGGGCTGAAGCTCCTGGCCAGGGAGCCGAACATGCGGATCAAGCTGTCGGATCTGGTCGCCTACGATCATCACTGGACGCTGGACAGCCTGCGCTCGGTCACCATGGCCTGCGTGGACGCGTTCGGGCCGGACCGCTGCATGGTCGGCAGCGACTTCCCGGTGGCGGCGCTGCATGCGACCTGGGACGAGGTGTTCGGCTCGTTCGACCGGATCTTCGAGAGTTTCAGCGAAGACGAGCGCCGGGCGATGTTCTTTGCCAACGCAGCGCGTGATTACCGTATTCAGTTGCGGGAAAAGCCGGTGTAATCGAGTCCGCCCGCAGGGAGGGACATATAGCAATGCGCAGATCCATTCTCGGTCTTGCCGCGGCCGCGCTGGTCGCCGGCACGCAGCTCATCGCCCCCACGATGGCCGAGGCCGCCGCCAAATGCATCAAGGGCGACCGCAAGCCGCCGTTCACAGTCGGCTGGGCGAACATCTATTCCGTGCCCACCTGGATGAAGCAGACCGAGGGCACCATCACCGATGTCGTCGAGCAGCTGAAGAAGGACGGGCTGGTCGACAATCTCGTCATCACCGATGCCGAGGGCAACGCCAACAACCAGATCACCCAGATCCAGTCGATGATCGACACGGACGTGGACGCGATCGTGGTGATCGCCGGTTCGTCCACCGCGCTGAACCGGGTGATCGAGCAGGCCTGCGAGAAGGGCATCGCGGTCGCCAATGTCGACAGCCTGGTCGACACCGACCAGCTGACCGTCAAGATCAACACCAACAGCAATGAATGGGGCAAGCAGGCGGCCCAGTTCATCGCGGACAAGCTGGGTGGCCAGGGCAAGATCATCATCATGAACGGCCCGGCCGGCATCTCGGTGAGCGAGGACCGCCGCGCCGGGGCGACGCCAGTGCTGGAGGCCAACCCCGGCCTGGAGGTGCTGACCGAGACCAACACCGCCTATAATTCCGCGCCCGCCCAGGAGGCGATGACCAGCCTCCTGTTCCAGTATCCCGAGATCGACGGGATCCTCTCGCTGGGCGGGGCACTCTCCGCGGGCGCCATCCTGGCCATGGACCGTCAGGGCCGCGAGCTGCCGCCGATGACCGGCGAGAACTACCGGCAGTTCCTGGAGCTGTGGAAGGAAAAGGACCTCACCGCCTGGGCGACCATGCAGCCGAACTGGCTGGGCGGGCTCGGCGTCTATGCCGCGGTGCAGGCGCTGAATGGCAAGGACATCCAGCCCTATGTCGAGGTGCCGCTGCCGATCATCGACAACGGCAATATCGACGAGTACCTGGCGCGTGCCGGCGAGTTCCCCGCCGACGGCTACATCTACTCGCCCTATGACCTGGCGATGTTCGACCAGCTGCTCGGCCTGAAGTGAGCGGCACGGCCCCGGTCCTAGCGGCCCAGGGCCTGGTCAAGCGCTTCTTCGGCAACCCGGTCCTGAACGATGTCTCGATCGAGATCGTTCCGGGCCGGGTCCATGCGCTGCTGGGCGAGAACGGTGCTGGCAAGAGCACGCTGGTCAACCTGCTCTCCGGGGTGCTGGCGCCCGACGCGGGCCGGCTGCTGGTGGACCGGCAGCCATGCGCGCGGCTGACCCCGGCACTGGCGCGCCGCCACGGCATCGCCGTGGTCCAGCAGGAGCTGAGCCTGGCACCGCATCTGTCGGTCGTGGAGAACGTGGCACTCGGCGCCGTGCCGACCAGGCATGGCCTGATTGACTATGGCCGCCTGGCGGTCGAGGTCGGCCGGGTCCTGGACCGGCTCGGCCTGGACGTGGCGCTGGACCAGCCGGTCGAGGAGCTGCCGCTCGGCAAGCGCCAGCTCGTGGAGATCGCCAAGGCGCTCTACCGCCAGCCGCGCGTCCTGATCCTGGACGAGCCGACCTCGTCGCTGACCGCGCACGAGGTGCAGGCACTGTTCAAGGTGCTGGCCGAGCTCCGGCGCCAGGGCACGGCACTGGTCTACATCTCGCATCGCATGAACGAGGTCATGCATTTGTGCGACTGGGTGACCGTGCTGAAGGACGGCACCCGCACTGCCGATCGCACCATGGTCGGGATCGACCCGCCGGCCCTGGTCCGGCTGATGGTCGGCCGCGAGCCGGGCGACCTGTTCCCGCCGTTCCGTTCGACCGCCCGAGGCGAGCTAGCGCTCGAGGCCCGGGGACTGACGGCACCGGGCATCCAGGGTGTCGATCTCGTCGTGCGGCAGGGCGAGGTGCTGGGCATTGGCGGGCTGCTCGGCCAGGGCCAGGAGGAATTGCTGCTGGCACTCTACGGAGCGCTGGACGCGCAGGCGGAGCGCCTGGCCACGGGTGGGATCGACCGGCCGAGCCGGAACCCCGCGGATGCGATCGGTCGGGGCCTGGCCTATGTGCCGGCCGATCGCAAGCGCGAGGCGGTACTGCTTCCGCTGTCGATCCGCTTCAACCTGACCCTGCCGGGCCTGCGCCGCCTGGCCAGGCGCGGCCTGCGCCGGTTCGCCCAGGAGGCGGAGGTCGCCCGGGAGCTGACGACGAAGCTGAACGTGCGCGGCGGCGGCCCAGAGCGGGCGGTGCAGCTCCTGTCCGGCGGCAACCAGCAGAAGGTGGCGCTGGCCCGCTGGCTGCCGCTCTCGCCGAACGTGCTGCTGCTGAACGATCCGACCCGCGGCGTCGATGTGGATACCAAGCGCGAGATCTATCTGCGGCTGAAGGGGATGGCCGCGGACGGGATGGCGGTGATCCTGCTGAGCTCGGACGCGCTGGAGCTGGTCCATCTGTGCGACCGGGTGCTGGTGTTCCGCGACGGCCGGATCGCTGCCGACCTGGCGCACAGGCAGGCCAGCGAGGAGGCAATCGTCGCCGCGTCGCTGGGCGTGGCGCGGCAGGAGGCGGCATGAGGCAGGTTCCGTCGGGCGCGGCCCTGCACGCCCGGCTGATCTGGCGGCGCAATCGCGGCCAGATCGGCCTGTTCGTCCTCCTGGCCCTCCTGCTGGCGCTCTATGCCTTCCTCCATCCGGGCCTGCTGAGCTGGGCCGGAATCGCGCGCTTCACCCAGAACTGGTTCCCGGTGGCGCTGGTCGCGATCGCCCAGACCCTGGTGATGCTGATGGGCGGCATCGACCTCGCGATCGGCGCCATGGTCGGGCTCGGCACCGTGCTGGCGGCGACCCTGGTGGGCGAAAGCGCACTCGGCGCCGGGCTCGGCATCACTGCCACCGTCGCGATCGGCGTGGCGGCGGGCGGCCTGGTCGGCACGATCGTCGCCCTGTTCGGACTGCCGGCGATCATCGTCACCCTGGCCTCCTCCTTCCTGATCGGCGGTGCCGCCCTGCTGGTGATGCCGCGGCCGGGCGGCTCGATGCCGGGCTGGCTGTCGGAGGGTCTGGTGGGCGTGCATCCGACCGCGCTGCTGATCCTGATCGTGATCCTGGTCGCGTGGCGGGTGCTGCGCGCCACGCCGCTGGGCCTGTCGATCGATGCCGCCGGCGACAACCCGGCCGGCGCCTTCCGCTCCGGGGTCAACGTGGCGCTGGCCAGGATCGCCGCCTATGCGATCTCGGGCGGGCTCGCCGCCTTTGCCGGGGTCTATGTCGCGGCCCAGACCGGGGCGGGCGATCCATTGATTGGCAACCCGCTCGCCCTGCAGTCGATCACTGCGGCCGTGCTGGGTGGGGTGGGCTTTCTGGGCGGCCAGGGCACCATCCGGGGTGCCGTGGCGGGCAGCCTGCTGCTGGCGGTGCTGGTCAACGTCATGTTCTTCCTAGGGTTGCCGCCGGTGGCCCAGTACGTGATGCAGGGCCTGATCATCGTGGCCGCCATGGGCATCAAACGATTGCGGGAGCGTGCGGCATGAGCGCCCTTCTCCGCCACCGGGTGACGCTCGGCTGGCTGGTCGTGGTGGCCTTGTGGATTGCGGCCGGCCTGCTCAAGCCCGGCTTCGCCCGCATCGGCCATCTGCGCTACCTGCTGGAGCTGGCCTCGATCACCGGGATCGTGGCCGCCGGACAGACGCTGGTGGTTATCGGCGGGGGCATCGACCTGTCGGTGGCCGCCGTGATCACCTTCTCGGCGATCATCCTGCCGCTGCTCACCTTCCCCTTCGACCCGAGCGGGATGGCTGCCGTCGCCATGACGCTGGCGATCACCACGGCGATCGGCGGGCTGAACGGGATCGGCGTCGTCCTCCTGCGCGTCCACCCGCTGATCCTCACGCTCGCGACCGCCACCATCCTGCAGGGTGCCCTGATCCTGATCGCGGGCGGCAGCGCGGTCAGCACGGTGAACCCGGCTGTGACCTTCCTCGGCAACGGTGACCTGTTCGGCCTGCCGATGACGATCGTCACCTGGCTCCTGATCGCCGCGGTGACCCTGTTCGTGCTGCACGGCACGGTACTGGGCTCCTGGCTGTTCGCGCTCGGCACCAACGACCGGGCCGCCCGCTTGGCCGGGGTGGGCGCCGGCCAGGCGATCCTGGCCGTGCATGCCGCCTCGGGCTTCTGCGCGGGCCTGGCCGGCCTCCTCCTGCTCGGCATGAACCGCCAGGGCTATGTCGGGATCGGCGAGCCCTACCTCCTGGGCTCTATCGCGGCGGTGGTGCTGGGCGGCACCTCGATCCTGGGCGGGCGCGGCACCTATCTCGGCACGATCGCCGGCTCGATCCTGCTGGTGACCATCACCGCGCTGATCACCGTGGTGAACGCCTCGCCCGGCTGGCGGGCGATCCTGTTCGGCGGGCTGATCCTGGGTCTCCTGCTGATCTCCGGGCGGGAACGGTCGGGCTAAAAGGCGGCAGATCTCCCCAGCCCGCCCCTGCGCCCGCTACGCCTACCAGCCCGGCCCGAGCTTGCGCGAGACCTGCGCCAGGCCCGCTTCGGTCTCCTCGGTGCTGACGATCCGGTCCAGCCGGGTAAAGATCCGCCGGGCGGTGTGCACCTCGCCGGTATGGTAGCGTGCCCAGGCTTCCTGGATCTCCAGGCCGCGGTCGGGCAGCGCGAAGTCGCGGCGCTTTTCCAAAAGCGCCACGGTGCGGCGATAGTCCTTCTGCCGGAAGGCAACCTGGATCTCCTGGCTCAAGAGCTCGGCCTGCACCTCGTTGTACTGGTCGGGCGGCAGGCCGTAGCGCTCGATGCTCTGCGCCGCGTCCTGGAACAGGTGCTGGGCGATCTGGGCGCGGATCAGGCCATAGACCGCCTCGTCGCGCTGCAAGGGCATGGC
The DNA here is from genome assembly GCF_009806515.1 of Geminicoccus flavidas. GTDB lineage: Bacteria > Pseudomonadota > Alphaproteobacteria > Geminicoccales > Geminicoccaceae > Geminicoccus > Geminicoccus flavidus. The sequence continues at coordinate 7,656 of NZ_WUJP01000175.1, forward strand.
GTCGGGTGCCGCCATCACCCGGGCGAAGCTGAGCTGCGCCTCGGTGGGGCGCAGCAGCTTCATGTAGGTCCAGCTCCGCATCAGGAGCTCGTCGGGCCTGCTGGTCTGGCGGGTGAGCTTGAGCACGGTGGCAAGGTCGCCGCGATCCACCGCGACCGCCACCTGGCCGCCGCGCGCTTCTTTGACCACCTCCGGATAGCGCGCCGCCAGCGCATCCAGTTCCGGGAGCTTGCCCAGCGCTGCCAGGCTCATGGCCAGCCCGCGGGCGGCCTCCTCGCCCGGCCCCCAGTCCAGGCTGCGCTGGAACCAGGGTGCGGCGGCGGCATCGTCGCCGGCCGCCTGATAGATCCAGCCGATCTTGCGCGCGGCCGTCGCATCGCGCCGGCGGATCACGGCGTCCGCGACCGCGCGTGCGTCCTGCACCGAGGCCCCGGGCTTGTAGATCCGGCTGAAGTCGGGCCCGGCCGGGCGGGCCGGCCGGCTTCCCGCCTGTGCCGCGGGCCTGGCCGTCAGGGTCTCGAGCTTCGCCAGCCGCTCCGGGGAGCCGACTCGCGCCTTTTCCAGGCCGACCAGCCGCTCCAGCTCGGCCGGCGGCACCAGCAGCTTCGCCTTCTGTAGGGTGGCGAAGCGGTGGTCGGCATCCGGGCAGGTCGTGATGATGCGCGCATAGGTGGCAACTGCCGCCTCACCGGCCCCGGTACGCTGCTGCGCCTCGGCCAGGCGCCAGAGATTGTCGACATGCTCGCAAGTGGCGGCGGCCGGCTGCGCGTCGAACAGCGTCACCACGCTCGCCCAGTCGCCCGCGGCCGCCGCCGCCTCGCTCGCGGCGCGCGCCTCGTTCACCGCCATCAGCGTCACGAGCTTCTGAGGCGGGGCCCAGTCCGGCCGCTCCTTGCGCAGCGTCTCGATGCGGCTGCGCACCGCGGCATAGTCACCGCTCTCGTAGAGCTGCCAGAGGGGGCCCTCGTCCACCCGGGGCAGGCCGCCGAACAGGTCGGTGGGCGGCTCCCAGTCCGGGTGCAGCTCTTTGAGCCGCGCGATCTCGGCCTCGGCCGCCGCGCGATCGCCCCGGCTGGCCAGGTAGCGCAGCAGCGCCTCGTCGACGACGTCCTCGCCGGCGGGCGGGCCCCCCTGCAGCCGGAAGGTGATGCCGGGCTCGCCGGCCTGCTCCTGGGCCAGGAGGCTGCCGGGCGACACGCTGCCCAGCAGGGTCAGAACCGCCAGGCCCAGGAGCGGCGGGATAAGGCGGAGCTTCATGACCGGGACACCTCGTCGAAGGCCAGCCGCGCCAGAAGCACGAGCGTGGCGGCATAGTAGTTGGGTTCGTTCTGGATCGAGGGGAAGTCCGGCGCGCTGCCGTTCTCCAGATAGCGGAGCAGGGCCAGGATCGCGCGGATCCCGGGCGTCACCCCGACCTCGAACGGCGAGGTCGGGTCCAGGGGGATGACCGCGGGCGGCTCGTTCCCGGCCCGCTGCCAGATCGAGAAGATCGGCCGGACCAGGTCGATCGCGCCGGGCTCGCTCCAGGCGGCATGGAGCGGGATGCGCAGGGCGTTGTAGCCGAACACCGGCAGGAAGCCCGGGGCCGGCCGGGGCGGCTCGGCCAGGAGCGTCCAGTCCGGCGGGAGCTGGCGCTGGCCGAAGCGCAGGCTCGTCAGCAGCCGATGGCCGCTGGTTACGAGCTGCGCCCAGACCGGATGCGGATCGGCCGCCATCAGGGCGCGCAGTGCCGGGAACACCCAGTAGGACAGGTTGATCACCGGGCCCTCGGGCTGGATGAAGCCTTCAGGCCCCGGCAGGAGCAGCTGCACCCCGCCATGGCGCACCACACCGGCACTGCGCACCGCCCGGGCGGCCACCAAGCCGCGCTCGCTGAGCTCCGGCCGGTTCCAGTGCTGGCCGGCGCGGATCAGCGCCCAGGCGAGCAGGAGGTCGCCGTCGGTCGCGGCATTGGGATCGCTCACCGGATCGTCCGGCCGCGCCGGGTCCCAGCGCCAGGCGAGCAGGCCGTCCGGGCGGACCGGCAGGTGCCGCTCGGTCCAGGCGAGGATCGCGTCGAAGGTGGCGGTATCCTCCGCGGCCAGCGCCAGCAGGAGACCATAGCCCTGGCCCTCGGTATGGCTGACCCGCCCGTTGCCGGTGTCGACCACCCGGCCGCCGTCCAGGAACCGGCCGCACCAGGCGTCCCATTCCTCTGGCGGCAGCTTCTGGCGGTCGCCCAGCCAGCGGGCGACCGGGCCCAGCCCCGGCAGGTCCGGCAGCAGCCCCGGCATGGCAAGGATCACGCTGCGCCGCTCCGGCATCTGCCCCCTCAATGACGCCGCATGCGCAGGACAAGGCTGGTCATCAGGCTGGCCGACGTCACTGCCGCCAGCATCAGGCCGAGCCAGGTCCAGCGGTGCTGCGCCAGCCAGGTGAGCACGGTCAGGCGGAGCTGGCCCGGGTCCTGCTCGGGCGTTTCCAGGATGAAGGGCGGGTTGCGCCGCTCGCCCACCACCTGGTCGCTGCCGGCCTGCCACTGCGCCCGGTCGCCGCCCAGGGTCGTCCAGACCTTCGGCTCGATCAGCCGGCTCAGGCCCGGTTCCAGATGGTCGGCCTGGTCGGCCACCAGCACGGTCGCCACCCGCTGCGCCGCCCAGGGCGAGGCTACCTCCATCAGCATGACCCCACC
>NZ_WUJP01000176.1 GCF_009806515.1 Geminicoccus flavidas
GGTCCCGGGTGCCACCGGGCGTGGCGGCCGCTGTGGCATCGGCGTGGCGACGTCGGCATCCGCGGCGCTCACGATCAGCCGGCGCAGCCGCTCGAGCAGGCCTTCACCGGCCTCCGGCCCGATCCGCGACTGCCATTCCGCCCGCGGATCGGGCACGCTCGCGGCGACGGGCGTGGTGGCGGCACCGGCTGCCACCGGCACGGCCGGCGGCTCCGCCGTCTCCGTCCAGGGCAGGTCGAGCCGGGCGACCAGGGAGGGCGACAGCTCGTCCGCCGTGCCGACCGCGATCAGGTGCTCGATGGGCATGGAGCCAGGTGGCACGAAGCTCAGCCGGTCCAGGACCTCGCCCCGGCGCTGCGCCAGCTTGCCCAAGAAGGTCCAGGCAGCGCCGAGTGCCGCCGGGTCGCGGGCGGACACCATGACCGCGGCCGGCTCCTCGCCATAGGGGAAGGCGTCGTCGACCAGGTCGTAGAGCTGGCCGCCATGAGTGAGCCTGGCGAAGTCCGGCATGGTGATGCGGCTGTCCTGGAACAGGCTCAGCATCGGTGCTGTGCTGTCGCAGGCCTTGGCCGAGGCGGGATCCAGCATCGGGTAGATCGAAATCCGATTGACGCCCGGATGGAACATGCCGAGCGTCAGGCCGACCCTGGCGCCGTCGACGATGCGGCCGCGCGGGTCGTCCAGGCGGATCATGTTGGCGGAGATGCCGTTGACCTCGATCACCAGCGCCGAGGTGGGCTGGAGCCCACCGGCATAGGCATAGTTCAGGGCCAGCTCGAGACGCTGGCCGTCGGCCGCGTAGAAGCTGGCCGGCAGGCGGAAGGTGAGATCGAGCGGCTCGGTGACGCCCAGCGGCAGCTCGCGGGTCCGGAAGCCCAGCTCGGCCAGGGTCAGAACGGCACCGCCATCGATTTCCGGCAGAGGCGGGGGATCGAGCGGACGGGCGGCCCCGGCCACGAAGCCCTCGACGGCCCGGCCGACCGCCGCCGTATCCTCGCCGGCGAACAGGATGGCCAGATGGTCGGGATCGCCCGGCAGACGGCGCACCAGCATCCGCTCGGCCGCGAGCTCGGCCAAGCTGGCAGGATCCAGCAGGTCGCGGAACTCGTCGATCTGGCCTAGCAGCACATGGTTGCGGCCGTGCAGGGCCGGCCACTCCAGGCTCTCGAACGGCAGGGCCGCCACCGGCAGCGGCCGGTCGCCCCGCACCAGCGCCACCGCCTGGGCGACGCGGGCACCTAGCTCGACACCGGCGGGGCCGGCCAGGGAGGCGGCGGTAGCGATCGCCAGGGGCTCCTGATCATAGGCCGAGGCGGACAGGAGACCCACCAGCCCGTCCCCCGTCACCGCCGCGCGCGGACCCGGCCGGTGCAGTGCGAGGCTGGTGCCGTTCCGCTTCAGCTTGGTCCACAGTTCGCCGAAGCGCTCGCGGGAGCAGGCCAGGCGGTGCGTCTGCGCCAGCGTGACGCCCAGCTCGTTGCGCCCGGTGCGGAACAGGCCGGGCGGCAGGCCGATCTCGGCACCGGCAGCACCCTGCGCCCCCACCAGCGGCAGGTCGGTGAGCGGCTTGCCGTTCAGGGTCAGCGCCAGCCGGGAGCGGTCGGGCAGCACCGCCAGGGCGTTGCTGTAGGACAGGGCCAGGGTGGCGCCGGTGAACTCCTCGCCGGGTGCGAGGTTGAACGGCACCACCGCCTCGTTCCGGCTGCCGTGCAGGTCGAGGTCGTGGGCGAGCAGCGGGATGGCGAGGTCCGGCAGGCTGCCGCGCGAGGCCGGCAGGACCGACTCCATGCCGGCTTCCGTTACCGGCTGGGCGGCTTCGGCCACCGGTTGGGCGGCGTCCGTCGCCGCCAGGGCCGGCTCCGTGGCGCCCGGCACCGGGGCGGCAGTCGGGATCCCGGCCTCCTCGGCGACTGCGGCGGCCTGCCAAGCCAGCAGGATCGCCGCGGTCGCCGCCAGCAGACGGGTGCGGCGGGCGGCTGGCTCAGTGCAGCGGGGCATTGATCTTCGCTCCCTGGGGCAGGACCACCTGGCGGGCGGCGCGGGTGACGAGGAAGGGCCCGGTGCGGCCCCGTCCCTGGCGCAGCCCGGCGAGGATGCCGAGCGTGCCCTTGACGATGCACAGGCGGGCGAAGTGGGCAAAGCCGCCCAGGATGGTGCAGGCATGCTGGCGCTCGGCCTGGAACTGGACCCAGGCGTCGCTGGAGCCGAAGCACAAGGCCACCACGTCGGCGCGCTGCTCGTCGGTCTCGCAGGCAAAGCGCACGCCCAGCACCAGCCGTTCGTCCTCCACCACGGCATGGCGGATCTCGAAGGGGATGAGCCGTTCGCTGTTGCCCAGCTCGACCGTGAGGCTGCCATTGCCGTGCGCCAGGTCGCGATAGACCTCGGCACTCTCGTTCAGGATGAGCTGGGCGCCGCCGATTGACAGGTCCGATATCTGCACCGGTGCCACCGAGCCGCCCAACGTCGCCTCGGCACTGAGCGAGCGCGGCACGCGCGGCATGCCCCGGCGCTGCTTGTGCTCGTGGACGACCCCGATCGCCCCCAGCACGAATAGGAGGTTGAACAGATTCCAGCCGAGCACAATCGTGATGTTCTCGCGCTCCAGCGGGAAGGCGTGCCAGCGCCACAGGCCGGCGATCGCGGCGGCCGAGAGCAGGCCCAGGAGGAACAGGAGCGGGCGGGCCAGTTCCGAAACGAAGTTGCGCTCCAGCGTCTCCGACTTGGCAGTGACCTTGAAGGTGGGGGCGCGTGGGCGCAGGAGGACGCTGCCGATCGCGCGCACCAGGAACGGCGCCTGGGCGATCTCGTAGAGCTCGGAGATGAACGGCCAGCGCACCTTGCCGAACAGGTAGTTGGTCAGGATCAGGCTGGCGGCCAGATGGGTCAGGCCGTAGGCGACGAACTCCTGGTAGGAGGCGCGATAGATCTGCAGGCCGAAGAACAGGTAGGCCAGCGGGGTGATCAGGAACAGCATCCGGGCGACCGGAAACAGCCAGAACACCATGCTCGACAGGTAGGAGATGCGCTGCGGCAGGGTGAAGCCGCGCTTCCACAAGGGGTTCTTCAGGAGCATGATCTGGATCATGCCCTGTGCCCAGCGCGAGCGCTGGCCGATGAAGCTGGAGAAGGTCTCCGGCGAGAGGCCAGCGATCATTGGCCGGGCGACATAGCGGCTGGTTAGCCCGCGGGCATGCAGCTCCAGTGCCGTCTCGGCGTCCTCGGTGATCGAGGTGCCCTGGATCCCGCCGATCGACATCAGGTGCGCGCGGCGCAGGATCGCCGCCGAGCCGCAGAAGAACGAGGCGTTCCAGCTGTCCAGCCCGCGCTGGCCCACCTGGTAGAACATCTCGTTCTCGCTGGGCATCCGGCCGAACGTGTCGAGGTTGCGCTCCAGCGGGTCCGGATTGATGAAGAAGTGCGGGCTCTGCACCATGAACAGCTTGGGGTCCTCGGCGAAATGGCCGACGGTCCGCTCGAGCAGGTCCTCGGTGGGCACATGGTCGGCGTCGAGGATCAGGATCAGTTCGCCCTCGGTCCGGCCGAGTGCGGCGTTGATGTTGCCGGCCTTGGCGTGCTGGTTGAACTCGCGGGTCAGGTAGTGGCAGCCGAGCCTGGCGCAGAGGATCTGCAGTGTCCGGTTGCGGGCGATCGCTGCCTGCGCCTTCTTCGGGTCCTTGTCGTTCTGCTTCTGGACGGTGCCGCCATCGTCCAGGAGATAGACGTTCAGCTTGCCTTCTGGGTAGCGCATCCGCCTGGCGGCGATCAGCGTGGTCTCCAGCAGCGTCTCGTCCTCGTTGTAGCTGGGGACGAACACGTCCACGTTCGGCAGCACAGCTGGGTCGGCCGCCAGCGGCGGGACCGGCCGGTCGATCGGCCGGATGTTCACGAACACGCCCAGGAACAGCATGAGGATGCCGTAGATCTCGGCGGCGAACAGCAGGACGCCCGGGACGAAGGCCAGCGTGGTCGGGTCGGGCAGGGTGTCGGCTATCCGCCAGGATAGATAGCGCCAGCTCAGGAATGCGGCGGTGAAGATGAAGAAGGTCCGGCACAAGGGGGCCAGACCGCTCACCCGGAGGCCGATCAGGATCGCCAGCAGCGTGAGCGCCAGCACCGTCTGGTTGGCGACGCCGAAATCCTGCGCCCCCAGCCAGAGCATGGCCGCCATCACCACGACCCAGGGCGTCAGCCACAGGAACGAAGCCGCCCCCAGGCCCGCGCGGTGGTGAACCACCGCAACGCCCGAGGCGGCCGGCCGGCCGCGTTCTCCACTCATCATGCACCTCACGCCAGACGATCCGGTCGGCCTGAGGGCGTCCTCCGTCGTTTCGTTGTTTCGCCGGGCGCTCAGAGCGGCGCCACGGTCGCCATCCGGTCGAACAGGTCGAGGGCCGCGGCCAGATCATGGCCGGGCTGGCAGTAGCGCAGGTCCACCGCGAAGCTGTGCAGGCCGCCGCGCGTCTCGGTGGGCGCGTCGAAATACTGCCAGGCGTAGAGGCAGCTCCCGGCCTCCCCCAGGTCGGCCACCAGGTAGCGATGCACCCCCCGCCCGTTGCGGCGCTCCCGGGTCACCTGATCCAGCGGCGCGCCCGGGAACTGCTGGAGGAAATGCTGCTCGATCTCGCTCTGCTTGAACGGGTTGGGCAGCTCCACGCTCGGCAGGTAGGCCCCGGAGCCGCGCCAGCGGGTACGGGTGACGATCAGGTTCTCCCTGGGGATCGCGGTGTCGTTCGCCAGGACGACCTCCTCGACCACCATGCCCTTCACCACGCTGCGCCGGGTCGCGAGGCGCAGGTCGGCGAGGTCCGGCGGGAGCTGCAGGATGGCGCCCACCGGGGCCACCGTGCCGACACCGCCATACGGGTCCTGCGGCAGGGGATAGACGCCGGGGCCGCTGCAGGCGGCCAGCCCGAGCGCCGCCAGGAGCGGCAGGATTGCCGGAACTCGGCGCAGGCAGGGCTGCGCCAGGACGGGCGGTCGCATCGTCCAAGCCTCACATCAATCACAGGTCGATGCGGAGGAATTAAACTTATTGGCAAATTGGGTCCAGATATTATCCCTTCATGGGAGATATGCGCCGGTAGCGCTGCGGCAGGTCTGCCACCATCCCCGGGTTGACCCACCCGCCGCTCCCGCTCCAGGCTCGGAACCGGCCGGCCGGGGCGGGCCGGCGGGGAGAGCCATGCAACGCGCGACCATCAGCATGTCCGACGAGTTCGCCGGCGAGCTGCAGGCCTTCATGCTGGCCCGCGGCTATGCCAACCGCTCCGAGGCGTTGCGCGCACTGGCGCAGATCGGCTTGGAACAGGCCAAACTGGAAGCCGAGCCCCGGATCGAGTGCGTGGCGACGCTCAGCTATGTCTACGACCACCACACGCGCGAGCTCGCCAAGCGCCTGACCGCCGCCTCGCACCACCATCACGACCTGGGCCTAGCGACGATGCACATCCACCTGGACCAGCAGAGCTGCCTTGAGATCGCCGTGCTGCGCGGGCCGGTGGAGGCGGTCCGCGCCTTCGCCAACGCAGTCCTGAACGAGCGCGGCGTCCATAGCGGCCATCTGTCGGTGATCCCGATGGACGGGCATGGGCACCACCATGCGCATGGCGGCCCCTCGGGCTGAGCGGTCAGATCCGGCCCAGGCGCATCATCAGGACGAAGAACACCCCGCCGATCGCCCCGGTGATGATGCCGATCGGCAGCTCCTGCGGTGCCAGGAGGATGCGGGCCAGGATGTCCACCGCAGTGAGCAGGCATGCCCCGGCCAGGGCGGCCAGCGGCAGGAGCAGGGCGTGGCGGCCGCCGGCCAGGGCGCGCACCGCGTGCGGCACCATCAGCCCGACAAAGCCGATCGCACCGGCCAGTGCCACCAGCGTGCCGGTGACGAGGGCACAGAGCGCGAACAGGCCGAGGCGCAACCGCGCCACGTCGATGCCCAAGCTGGCGGCCGCCTGGTCGCCCAGCGCCAGCGCGTCCAGGCGCCGGGCGGCGAGCATGGCCAGCACCAGGGCCGCGGCCACCACGGCCAGCGGCCAGGCGAGCAGGCGCCACTGGGCCAGGCCCAGCCCGCCCATGGTCCAGAACAGCATGGAATGGGCGGCGCGCTGGTCGCCGGAGAAGATCAGGAAGTTGGTGAGCGCCATCAGCACGAAGGACACGGCTACCCCCGCCAGCACCAGCCGGTCGCGGGCCGGCCGGCCGCCGGCACCGGCCGCCACCGACAGGGTCAGCACCAGCGATGCGAGGGCGCCCAGGAACGCCGCCACCGGCAGGGTGAAGGGGCCGGCGAACGCGCCGAGATGGGCGATCACTGCCACAGCACCCACCGAGGCCCCGGCGGAAACGCCGAACAGATAGGGATCGGCCAGCGGGTTGCGGGTCACCGCCTGCAGCACGACCCCGACCACGGCCAGGCCCGCACCGGTCAGGATGCCCAGCACCACGCGCGGCAGGCGCAGTTCCAGGACGATCCGCTCGGCACCGGCCGGCCAGTCCGCGCCGATCGTGCCCGGCAGCAGGGCATGCAGCACGATGCGGCCGACCAGCGGCGGGTCGATCGCGGCGGAGCCCACCGCCACCGCGACAACCGCCAGGGCGAGGGTGCCGCCGGCCAGCAGCAGGGCCAGCGGGAGGACCGCATACCGTCTCACTCGCCGAAACGTTCCGGATGCAGGGCCCGGGCGAGCTTCTCGACCGCGTCGATGTTGGCGGGGCCGGGCGTGATCTCGCCGTAGCGCAGCGGCAGGAAGCGGTCTTCCCGGACCGCGGCCAGGCCGGACATGCCGGGATGTTCCTGCAGAAAGGCCCAGCTCTTCTCCCAGCCGCCGGCATCGTAGTCGACCAGGACGATGAAGGCG
>NZ_WUJP01000177.1 GCF_009806515.1 Geminicoccus flavidas
GGTTCGCGCTCCAGCACCGCTTCCCAGCCGACCGTGCCCCAGCTGGTTGGGACGTCGTCCATGACGTTGCGCCCGCCGGCCGCCTCGATCAGCGCGGTCGGCATGGCATGACGGCCGGCGGTGAACGGCTTGTCCTCGCCGGAATCGTAGAGGAACACGTCGACCGGCGCGCTGCCGGCGAGCTGAGCCTGGACCTCGGCGACGCGCGCCTGCCAGAGCTCGACCAGCGCCTCCGCCTTTTCCCGCCGGCCGAAGATCGCGCCGACATTGCGCACGTCTGCATAGAGCGTGTCGAGGCTGGCCTTGGGCTGGTCCGAATGGATGTGGACGCAGCTCTCGGTCAGCTCGTAGACGGCCACGCCATGTGCGCCCAGCGTATCCGGCGTCAATTCACCGCCCGGATTCATGCCGTAGTACCAGCCGGCGAAGAAGAAGTCGGGGTCGACGGCTAGCAGGTTCTCCATGGTCGGGTATTTGGGCGCCAGTTCCGGCAGGTCGTCCATCGCCTCCCGGAATTCCGGCGTCATCTTGTACCAACCGGTGATGCCGGTGAGGCCGACCATGTGTGGCTGCAAGTCCAGGGCGAACATGATCTCGCTGATGTTCTGATCGTGCGCCACCGCCCGCTGCGGTGCCTCGTCGAAGGTGATCGGCCGGCCGCAGCTCTCGACGGTGACCGGGAAGCCGGAAGCGGCGGCCGGGACTGGTGCCAGGACCAGGGGCAGCAGGGCCAGGGTTGCCAGGGCCGGCGAGCGGCGGAGCAGGGAGCGGAGGCGGTTCATGCGGACAGTGGCTCCGGGCGCGGAGGGGCCGGGTCGAAGGTGACGCGCGGCCGGTCGTGGAAAGGATGACGGTCGACCTTCGCGGCCACGGCGAAGGCGCGGCGGATCAGCTCGGGCGTGAGGATCTCGGCCGGCGTGCCGGCCGCCACGATCCGCCCGCCGTCCAGCACGACCAGCCGGTCGCAGAAGGCGGAGGCGAGGTTCAGGTCATGGAGGGCCGCCACCACGGCGCAGTTGCGCGCGCGGACCATGGCCAGCAGGTCGAGCTGGTAGCGGATGTCCAGATGGTTGGTCGGCTCGTCGAGCAGCAGCAGATCCGGCGTCTGGGCCAGCACCCGGGCGAGCATGACCCGCTGGCGCTCGCCGCCGGAAAGCCGTGCAAACGGCCGCTCGGCCAGTGCCGCCACGCCTGCGAGATCGAGAGCCTCGGCGACGATGGCATGGCCCTTCGCATCCGTACCACCAAACCGGCCATCATGGGGCAGGCGGCCGAGACTGGCCACCTCGGCCACGCTCAGGTCCAGATCCGGTGCCGCCTCCTGGAGCAGGATCGCCACGCGTCGGGCGACCGTCCGGGCGGAAAGCCGCCAGATGTCGGCCCCGTCCAGCAGGACACGGCCGGCGGAGGGCCGGCGCAGGCGGGCCAGGCAGTGCAGCAAGGTCGACTTGCCGGCCCCGTTCTCGCCCAGCAGGCCCACTACCTCGCCTGGCCGCACCACGAGATCGACCCCGGCAAGCAGGCTTCGCCCCTGCGTCCAGCAGGTCAGGCCCCCTACCTCCAGCAGGTTCACCACGGTCATGCCAGCACCAGTGTTATATTATATCATTCGCTGGAGCCCTAGCGGGCGATGCGTTGTTCGGCAAGCCGGCCTCGTCCGGGAACAGGCTGGCGCTGGGCACGTAGTCGGGCGGCAGCTCCAGGCCGGGCTCCAGTTCGCGGCCAGAGGCTAGCAGGTCCAGCTGGAGACGGGTGCGCGGCCCGGCCCGATCGTTGCGCAGGATCAGGCCCTCGGCCTCGATCCGCCCGAACGGTGAGATCGCAACCCAGCCGGGTGCTGCCTGCATCAGGGCCACGACCAGATCCGGCACGTCCTGCAGGGCAGTGCCACGCCCAGCCTTGAGCCTGGCCAGCAGGTCCGGATCGCGGCTGCGCACGCAAAGGCGCAAGGCGCGCCGGCCCAGGCCCAGATCGACCAGGACCGCATCGCACCCGCTCGGATCGAGCGCGTCCCGATCCGGCCCGATCGGCTCGATGCCAGCAGGATTGGGCGTGCGCAGTCGGGCGCGGTGCAGGGCCAGCACGAGCCTCGTGGCCCGCCCCTGCCCGTCGACCAGTTCGAAGGCACGCGCACCGGCCGGCAGCGTCAGGGCCGCGCGGCCGCCGCGGGTGGCGAGATGCAGGACGCCCGCCTCGATCACCGCACGCACCGGCCCGTCATCGGCCGCGAACTCGACGCTCGCGCCATGGACGCCGATCGCCCAGCGGGCTCCTGGCAGAAGCGACCGGTGGGCCAGATGTTCCAGAAGGGCGGCGCCCGCCAGCGGCAGGAGCCGGAACCTCAGGCCCAGGATCGCGTTGCGCCGGGGCAGATCGGCCCAGACGGCGCGCTGGGCGAAGGCCGGCATGTCCCGCCAGCCGGCCAACTCCTTCTCGCTGCGCCCGCAGCCCCCGCACCAGCCGGTGGCCTGGTCGATCTGGCAGATGCCGACGCAGGGAGAGGGCGGCATGCTCTGGGTGAGGTCCGGCGGCTTGGCACGCTCGCTCATCGGTCGTGCCTACCTTTGCGTCCAGGCGTGGCGGCAGTGCACGGGAGATCCGGCACGAGGGCAGTGATGATCATGGCTGTTCCCGACATTCGCGCGCGCCAGCCGGTCAGGGGCTGCGCAGGAAATGCCCCGGCCGGCCGCCGGGGCAGGCTCACTGCCGCAGAGCAGGCATCAGTCGCAGCGCAACGGCTGGGAACAGCAGGGGCGGGAACGGCAGGCAGGCGCCAGGACGCAGGAATGGTTCACGGTCGGACCTCCCGCCGGGACACCCCGCCCGGCGCATATGGTTGCACGATCGACGGCAGGTCTCCTGGCTCGCGGGTCCTCACCGACCTCCGACCTTCCCGGTTGCCCAGTGGTCATGCGCGGGAGGTCGATTCGCCGCTCACAGTTACGGGGGTAGCCAGGGACTGATGCCGGCCAGGCCAGCACGCACCCTGTTCCCTCTTGCCTCCCCCTTCGGCCGGGGGAACCGTCGACAGCCGCGATGATAGCCGGATCGGCGTTCCGGTCAAACCGGCTCGGCACCGCCGCCCAGCCCTTCCTCGGCTAGGGCCTGGCGCACCTTCGGCCGCTCAGCGACCCGCGCCAGGAAGGCCTCGAGCGCTGGATAGGGGGACAAGTCGATGCTCAGGTACCGCGTCCAGCTCAGGATCACGAACAGATAGGCGTCGGCGACCGTGAACCCGCTGCCGACCAGGAAGGGCCGGGTCGCCAGATGCGCGTCGAGCTCGGCAAACCGAACCGGCAGCCACTCCCTGACCTTCCCCCGCCACGCCTCCGGCGTGCTGGGATCCCACAGCGAGCCCAGGGGCTTGTGCAGCTCGGTCGCGACATAGCCCAGCCATTCCTGGACCCGCAGCCGGTCGCGGGTGCCGGGCGGCGGGAACAGGCCGGAGGTCGGCACCAGATCCGCCAGGTACTGCACCACCACCTGCGCCTCAGTGACCAGCTCGCCATCGTCCAGCACCAGGGCCGGCACGTAGCCGCGCGGGTTGACCTGGCGAAACTCCCGCCCGTCCTCCAGCCGGCCGGTCGGGATGTCGACCTTCACCAGGTCCACCGGCACCCCTGCCTCGCGCGCCGTGATGTGCGCCGCCAGCGAGCAGGCGCCTGGCGCGTAGTAGAGCTGCATGCCGTCTCTCCTCGGCCGTCCGGCCTTCAGACCCTGCCCCGGCGCACCCGCTTTGGCGGGTTGTTCAGGTGATAGTCGGTCACGATCCGGAACGCCTCGTCGGCGTCGTCGACGAACTGGAACAGGTCCAGGTCGTCTGGGCTGATCATACCCTCTTCCACCAGCATCTCGAAGTTGATCAGCCTGGTCCAGAACGCGCTGTCGTAGAGCAGCACCGGCATCCGCCGGCTCTTGCCGGTCTGGATCAGGCAGAGCGTCTCGAACAGCTCGTCCAGCGTGCCGAACCCGCCCGGGAAGGCCACCAGCGCCCGCGCCCGCATCAGGAAATGCATCTTGCGCAGGGCGAAATAGTAGAACTGAAAGCTCAGCTCCGGCGTCAGATAGGGGTTGGGCGCCTGTTCGTGCGGCAGCACGATGTTCAGCCCCGCGGTCTTGACCCCGGCCTCCGAGGCGCCGCGATTGGCAGCCTCCATGATGCCAGGCCCGCCGCCGGTGATGATGGTCAGCTCCCGGCCGGGATGGGCCTTGCTGAACTCGGCGATGAGCTGGCCAAAGCGTCGGGCGGCCGCATAGCCGCGCACATGGGTGGCAAGCCGCCTGGCGATCGCCAGCGCCCGCTTCAGCCGCGGATCGTCCGGATCACCGGCATGGGCCGCCTCGGCCGCGGCCAGTGCCGCCTCGGCCTCGCCATCATTGGGCACCCGCGCGCTGCCGAACACCACCACGGTGGAATCGATGCCGTGCTCTTCCAGGATCAGGTCGGGCTTGAGCAATTCCAGCTGGAAGCGGACCGGGCGCAGGTCCTTGCGCAGCATGAAGTCCGGATCGAGATAGGCCAGCCGGAACGCGGACGACCGGGTCTGCGGCGTGTCGGCTGGCCGGCTCTCGGGGCCACCCGAAATCATGGCCGGATCGTCCGCGGGATCGGGTTCGCCAGGACCGGGATCGAAGGGATCAGGAAGGTTCATCGGGCAGAAGAAATCCGACAGGTTGCCGGGCGGGCAGCCGCTCCGTCCGGCCAAGCTAGCGTCATAACGGTAAAGAATCTCCTATTGCCCGAGCGGCCGCGTGCTCAGCACCTGCCCGGCGAAGCCGTAAATGCGCTCGGCCGGCCGGGCCGCATCCTGCGGGCGGAGGCTGCGGGCCTGCCACAGGGCCTCCTTGTCGGCAAGACGCACCCCGTCCAGGATCCGCTCCTGGCGCGCATCGCGCAGCCCGCCCAGGGCCGGCTGGATGCAGACGCCGGACAAGGGCGTCACTCCGATCCCGTCCGGCCGGCGTTCCAGGAGAAGCAGGACACCGCCGCCATCGGCACCGGTGAAGGGTGCTGCCAGTCTGGCACCGTGCTGGAGTCGGCCCGGCCAAGCGGCCGGCAGGCCGGTGATGCCGCAGGTGAAGAGGATTCGGTCGAACGGCAGCTGGCTGAGATCGAACGCATCCATTGCCAGGACCTGGACGCCCGGCCACGGCCGCAGTGCCAGGCGGGCCCGTTCGGCCAGCGCCGGCACCGCCTCCAGCGCCGTGACCGCACCGGTGCTGCCGACGAGTTCGGCCAGGATGGCGGCCAGATAGCCGCTGCCGGCGCCCACCAGGAGCACGCGGGTGCCCGCCGGCACGGCCAGGCGGTCGATGACGAAGGCCCAAAGCTGTGGCTCCGCCTGCCACACATCGTGCTCAGGCTCGATCGCCACCCGCACGTCG
>NZ_WUJP01000178.1 GCF_009806515.1 Geminicoccus flavidas
TCATAGAGCGCTGCGGGATCGCTGCTGGCAAAGCCCCCGCCGGGCCCATCGATGCGCCAGGGCGGTGGTGGCAGGAAGGTTTCGCGCGGGATGGCCGCGAACGCAGCCGCCACTTTCAGGTCGCGCACGCCCGCCGCGCGCATGAGGCCCTGCGCGAAGCGCTGCCTGGTCTCCGCTTCCGTCATGCCGGGTGCTATAGCACGCCCGCGCGGCACGCAGCGCCCGGAAAGGAAGTGCCTGGGGTGGAGATGAGCGGAACGAGCTGGCTGGACTGGGCGGAGGCGAGCCGCCTAGTGCTGGCGGACAGCCTGGCGGCGTTCGCCGAGGAACGGGTGGCCGCCGCCGCCGAGGCGATGGTGGCGGCATTGGCCGCCGACCGGCCGATGCTGGTCTGCGGCAATGGCGGCTCGGCGGCGGATAGCCTGCATTTCTCGGGCGAGCTGGTCGGCCGCTTCAAGCGCGACCGGCGGCCTTACCGGGTCCTCTCGCTCGCCGCCGACCCGGTATTCCTGACCGCCTGGAGCAATGACGCGAGCTTTGCCGACGTGTTCGCCCGCCAGGTCCAGGCCCATGGTACCGCCGGCGGCGTGCTGGTAGGCTTCACCACCTCGGGACGCTCGCCCAACGTGCTGGCGGCATTCGAGGCGGCGCGGGAGCGCAGGATGACCACCGTGGCCCTGACTGGAGCCGGCGGCAACGCGCTGGATGGCCAGGTCGACCATCTGTTCGCCGTGCCCGCGACCGATACGGCCCTGGTCCAGCAGGTTCATCTCGTGCTCTACCATCACTGGTGCCGCGTGCTCGAGGCGCGGCTGACCTGACAGCGTGTCGCCACAATTTCCGATCGAGGTAGTCGTCGCATGGGTCCGATCCGGCAGTTCGTCCTGGATCTCCAGCCGTCTGGCATCGGGCAGATCGCCCGCGAAGGCCTGGATGATCCGGAGGTCATTCCGCTCTGGTTCGGCGAGAGCGACCTGAACTCGCCGTCCTTCGTGAACGAGGCCGCCAAGCAGGCTCTGGACGACGGCAAGACCTTCTACAACTGGACCCGCGGCCACCTGCCGGTGCGCGAGGGCCTGCTCCGCTATCACCGGAAGCACTACGGCATCGAGCTGGACGAGGACCGGGTCTCGGTGCCTGGCTCGACCATGCTCACAGTGATGATCACCTGCCAGTGCCTGATCGAGCCCGGCGACGAGGTGATCCTGGTCTCGCCCTACTGGCCGAACATCCGCACCGTCGTGGAGGTGCTGGGCGGGCGCACGGTCGACGTGCGGCTGCAGGAGGGGCCGGAGCGCTGGTGGCTCGACCTGGACGACGTCAAGCGCGCGATCACGCCGAAGACCAAGGCGGTCTATGTCAACACGCCGTCCAACCCGACCGGCTGGGTGATGTCGCGCGAGGAGCAGGTGGCGCTGCTGATGCTCTGCCGCCAGCGCGGGATCGCGATCATCTCGGACGAGGTCTACCACCGCAACGTGTTCGGCCGGCCGTCGCCTGCCCCGTCCTTCGTCACGCTCACCGAGCCGGAGGAGCCGGTCTTCATCCTGAACGGCTGGTCCAAGGGCTGGGCGATGACCGGCTGGCGGCTGGGCTGGATGGTCCACCCCAGGCAGCTCGCCGTGCCGATGGCAGTGCTCTCCGAGGTCAACAACACCGGCGCCACCGCGTTCGTCCAGTATGGCGGACTGGCGGCACTGGACCAGGGCGACGCGTTCGCTGACGAATTCGTGGCGCGCTGCGGCCGCAACCGGACAATGGCGCAGGAGATCCTGGGCAGCCACCCGAAGCTGGACCTGCTGATCCCGGAAGGTGCCTTCTACCTGTTCCCGCGGATCAAGGCGCCGATGAACGGCTTGGAGTTCGCGCGGCGGCTCCTGCGCGAGGAAAAGGTCGGCACCGCACCCGGCTATACGTTCGGCGAGGGCAACGAGCAGCATCTGCGGATCTGCTTCGCCCTGTCCTCCAGCCGCCTGGAAACCGCCTTCCTGCGCATCCGCCGCCTGCTCGACCGGATCTGACCGGGCGCCAGAATCCCAGAATCAATGTCGCCGCCGGCATGGGCGGCCGGCGGCGACATGAGCTTGCTGCAAGGGCTGCCGCTCAATGGCGGTAGTCGCGTGCCCAGACGTCGATCCGGCGCTCGGCCTCGTCCTAGGACTCGGGCTTCTTCGGCTGCTCGTCTTTGTCGGCGCGATCGGGAATTCCGGTAACTCCCTGGGTCACCGACACGGGATCGCTGGCGGGGAAGGTTTCTTCCAGGGCCTCGTCCAGGCCGGCCTGATCGGGCTGCTTCTTGCGGTCGCCCAGAGGCAACTTCTGCTTCTCCTGAACGGTCATGATGCCGATCCTTTCACTTGTCTCGGGAGCGCCCGG
>NZ_WUJP01000179.1 GCF_009806515.1 Geminicoccus flavidas
TCAGAGCGTTTCCATGCTGGCGGACTTGACCTTGCCCTTGCGCGGCTTGGCCGCCGGCTTGTCGACCTCCGACGCCGCAGCGGCCTTCGCCGCCTTGCCGGGCTTCTTCTCGACATTGCCGGTAGTCTTGGAGCCCGCGCGCCTGGTCTTTGGCGCCGGCTTTTCGGCGTGCACCGGCGGCGGCTCACTGGTCTGGTTCTCCGGCTCCTCGGCCGGACGGGTGTCGGCAACGATCGAGCCCCGCTTGGGGCGGCCGATGGTCTGGCCGGCATTCTCCTGGGCCATCTTCGCCCCGGCCTGCTGCTCGCGCTCGACCTGCTCGATCGCCTCGTGCCAGTTCGCCTCGTCCTGGCCCTCCGGCCGGCCCCGCTCGATCCAGATCTGGTAGGCCCGCTCCCTGATCAACGCTTCCCGATCCTGTGGCATGCCCAAGTCCTCCTCGCCTGGCGATTTAACACGGGAACGAGTCCTGCGTTCCCGTCCCGATTTCAAGCGCGTGGAACCCGAGAGGGCCGGACCGGATTGATCGAGGAGGGGCGCGACCATCTCCGGCGCGCGCCACGAGATGACCAGCGACTGGGGAAAGGAGCAGTCTGATGCAGCGGTCCGCCATCCTCCTGGCGGCCATCTTGCTGAGCGGCACGGCCGCCATGGCGCAGGATGTCGAAACGTCGAGCGTTCCGCAGAACGCGTTCAGCCAAAGCGAACTGGTCGGGCAGAACGTCCTGGACGTGGCCGGCCAGAAGGTGGGCAGAGTCAGCGATCTGGTGATCGATGCGGACCAGCGGGTCGAGGCGGTGGTGGTTGAGGTCGGCGGCTTCCTGGGCATGGGGGCCACGCCGGTCCTGCTCGAGACTGCCAGCCTGCAGCAGGAGGGCGACGGGACGATCCGGGTCGGTCTCAGCAGGGAGCAACTCGACAACCTGCCGCCTGCCGAATGACCCGCCCGCAGCCAGGGAGGCGGGCAGCCGCCTCCCGGCATGGCCGTGGGGCCTACTGCAGCGCCGTTCCGGCAAGCCCCCCGGCCAGCTGCGCGGAGGCGCTGGGGAACGGTGTCGCGTCCGGCCGCGACTCCGGCAGCCGGTCGAATTCGCCATGGGTGCGGAACTGCCGCACCTGCTCGAAGGCCTGCGCCAGCAGGCGGTACAGTTCCGGGTCGTCGATCGTGTTGCGCAGGGAGAACTGGAGGTGCCGCTCCAGCCGGGCTTCCGCCTCCAGCACCGCTTCCAGGTTCACCGGCACCTTCTCCTCAGTCGGCACCGACTTGAGCTTGGCCTGCAGGTCGCCCGGCCGCACGCCATAGTCGATCAGGCAGCGCATCATGCTCTCGAACAGCTCGATGCGCCGTGCATAGGCTTGCCCCCACGCCTTCGCCCTGCCGCCATCGACCTCGTCGACGATGTGCCGCGCCAGACGGTGGCAAGACAGCAGCGAGTCGCGGGCCAGCATGAGGGCCAAGGCGGCACGACGCTTGGGGTGCATGATCGCTCGTCCTTGTAGTTCGTTAGTGCAGCGACGCATCCCATGATGGTGGGAAAGCGCGCCAAGCCGGACAGGCGGCAGCGCCCATCCCTCCTTAGCGGCATCAACCGGTCGAGGCCGCCTCGGTTCCCACGTCCGGCGGCACCACCACCAGCAGCGCCTGCGGCAGGATTTCCAGCCGGATCGGCGTGCGAGTGACGATCTCCCCGTCGGCCGTGACCGTGCGTGGCCGACGGGTGCGGATCTCGAACCAGGGGGCCGAGCGGGTGGTGACCCGTTCCGCGTCACGATGCCGCCCGGCCCGGAGCGCGAACGCGTCCTTGACCAGCTGCCAGAACGAACGGGGGGCGATGCTGTAGAGCCAGAGCAGGCCGTCGTCGATACGGGCGTCCTCGTTGATCACCATCCCTCCGCCATAGTTGCGTCCGGCACCCACGGCGAGCTGGATGCTGCGCACCTCGAGGGTCTCGCCGGGCAGGCGGATCACCGCGCGAAAGCGGCGGGGGCGGGACAGTGCCCGCCAAGCAGCGATCGCATAGGCCAGCACGCCGAAGCGGCGCTTCAGGTCGCCGTTCAGGGCACGCGCGATGTCTACGCTGACCCCCATGTTGGCCACGTTGACGAACGGCGCCCCGTTGACCCGACCCACATCCACCCGACGCTGCCGACCATCCACCACCAGCCGTGCCGCCTCCAGCGGATCGGTGGGCAGCTCCAGCGCCCGCGCCAGGTCGTTGGCCGTGCCGAGCGGCACCACCAGCAGCGGCAGGCCGGTCTGGAGCAGGCCCGGCAGGGCGGCATGGACGGAGCCGTCGCCGCCGCCCACCACCACCATGTCGATCCGACTGGCGAGCTCCCGGATCACCTTGGCGAAGTCGGGCCTCCCGTCCCCATCGGGCTGGACCACCTCGACGTCCAGGGTCGCGAACAGGTCTAGGAGCCGATCCAGGTACGATGCACCGCGCCGGCTGTTCGGGTTGACCAGCAGCAGCACGCGCCGGCTAGCCATTCTGGACCTCCAGGCCGATGCAGGCCGGGCACTGCCGGGCAGGCAGCGCCGTGGATCGGCGAGCGACCGTCATCCCTGCCCGGCCACCCGTCAGCCGGCTCCCGATCCTCATGCTGCGCTACCCGTTCTGCCATGGATCCGGGCCGCCGCATCCGGCGCCCGCAGGCGGACCATGTTCGATCCGGACCCGCGTGGCTATGGCCTGCCCCTACCTCTACCGCCACAAAACCGGGCCACCGCGTTTTGGCCCTGTCGGCAACAGGCCCTCCGACGGAGCCGGCCTCCCGAGAAACAAAAGGAGGCGCCTTGCGGCGCCTCCAGCAGGAGCGAAAGAAACTCGAAAAAGCGATGGTCAGTGGATGGGCCGCCCGGTACGCCGCGCCAGATCCTCCTGGACGGCCTGGGCCACGGCCAGCCGGCGGGCCTCGCTCGGCACCGCGGTGTCAACCTTCGCCTCGATCCGGCGCACCGGGACCTTCGACGCGTCGACCGGCAGCTCCCCCTCCAGCACCATCTTCTTGAGGATCGACCGGGCCCGGGCCACGCGGCTCTTCACCGTGCCGACCTCGCAGCCGCAGATCTCGGCGATCTTCTCGTAGGGCAGCTCATGGACCGTGGCGAGGACCAGGACCTCGCGATGGGTGGCGCTCAGATGGCGGAAGGCGCGGCGGAAGGCGTCCAGCTCGATGGCGCTTTCCTGGTAGGCCGGCTGCCACCAGTGGTTCTCGATCGTCTCGTCCTGCTCGACCTCGGCCGTGACATGCTTGCGGCTGATCACGCTGTGGAAGCGATTGCGCAGAATGGTGAACATCCAGGCCTTGAGATTGGTGCCTTCCTGAAACTGTGCCTGCGCCTGCAGCGCGTTGACCATGGTGTCCTGCACTAGGTCGTCCGCCAGGGCACTGTTACCGGAGGTCAAGCTGCGCGCGAAAGCCCGCAAATGGGGCAGCAGCGCGACGATATCCTCACGGAAAACTGACATGGATCAATCGCTCCCTCGTTCGCCATTTACCCCCGGCGGCCCCCCGCGGTCGACCATCCGAGCATTGGTCCAGTATCGCATCAACACGTCGGACCGGGGAAGGTTCCGCCTGCCGGACGGATTGATCCGCCACTTCCTCCCTAACAACTAGGCCTTGAGCGGGGTGAAGACCAGGGTAGTGCGCGTGCCATCGGCACCGCTTTCGACGGAAAGCTCGCCGCCGATCTGCCGGGCGAACATCTGGACGAGCCTCGTGCCGAGCCCGGTCGCGGCATCCGGCGCCGGCGGCGTGCTGTCGATGCCGATGCCGTCATCGGCGATCGTCAGCCGGGCGCGCCCGTCCTCCAGCCGCTCCAGCCGGACCTCGATCGTGCCGGGCCGGTTGTCGGGAAAGGCGTGCTTGGCGGCGTTGGTCAGGAGCTCGCTGCACAAGAGCGCCAAGGGTGTCGCCTGATCGGCCACCACCACGACCGGATCCAGGGCAACCACGAGGCTCACCTGCGGGGAAAGCTCGCCGCTCAGGTCATGGACCAGGCCGCACAGCTCCTCTAGCAGCTCGTCGAGCGCCACCTGCTTCAGGTCGACCCGCTCGTAGAGCTTGCGGTGCACCAGGGCCAGCGCCTTGATGCCGAGCTGCGCCTCGCGCATCGCCCGCTGTGCCTGGGCATTGCGCAGGGAGCCGGCGCGCAGGTTCAACAGGCTCGTGACAATCTGCAGGTTGTTCTTGACCCGGTGGTGGATCTCGCGAAGCAGCAGGTCCTTTTCCTGCAGGGAGGCGTGGAGCAGCGCATCGCGCTCGCGGATCTCGGTGGCGGCACGGGTGAAGGCATGAGCCAGTTCCTCCAGCTCCTCCGGCGCCCCGTCCAGCATTAGGGGCGGCATCTCGCCTTCTCGCCGCCAGCGCCGCACTGCCTTCGCCAGCTTGAGCAGCGGCCGGGTGATCAGGATGTCGGTCGCAACCCAGACGACGAACACCGACAGGAACAGGATGGAGGTCGGCAGGAGGATGCCGCTCTGAAACCGCGCGTCGAGCCAGGTCCATTGCTGCACCGGCAGCCCGACCAGCACGGCGGTGCGCATGCTCGGCACGTCGCTGCGGCGGGCCAGGAACTGCCAGGTCCGGCCCTCCTGGTCGGTGCGGACCAGCGGCACGCCCGGCTTGGCGAGCACGCCCCGGATCACCTCCGGGTCGAGGCCGAAATCCTCGACCTCGCCGCGGGTCGTGGCGATCGCTCCGTCCATGTCGACCACCAGCGCCACCGCGTCCGCCGGAAGCTGGATCGAGCGAGGCAGGGCGATCAGCGTTTCCAGCGCCAGGCCGGCGCTGATCGTGCCCGCGAAGGGCCGGCGCTGGCCGCCGATGGCGGCGGCCACCACCATGGTGCGTCCGACCGTCGGGGTCTGCCCGATGATGACCCCGCTCGAGACCAGGTTGGCCCGCCCGCTGGCGAGCTGCCGGAACCAGGGCCGCTCGGCGTAGGAGATGCCCACCGCGTCCGGGCGCGAGCTGCAAATTACCCTGCCTTCGGCGTCCGCGCGGGCCAGCACCAGAAGCATGGCGTTCTGGTTGGCTTCCGCGGCCAGCGCATCGCTGCACGCCACCGGGTCCGCCTCGACCACGGCAGGCCGCTCCGCGAGGCTGAGCAGGAGTCTCGCCGCCCCCAGGGCCATCTGGTCGTGATAGCCCACGAACAGGGTGAGCGTGCGCTCCAGGGTGGCCCGCTGGCGCTGGCTGTCCTCGTTCAGCACGCGCATCGCCTGGACGATCGCGAATGCGGTGGGCACCAGCAGCACCAGCGCCACCATCACGGCGAGACGGGCCTTCAGGCCGCGCAGACGCGCTGGCAGCGCATCGACCAGCGACTGTGTCCTGCCTCCGCGCCGCCGTTCGCTCACGCCGCGGCGGTCGCGAGTGCCTGCGAGATCGACACGGCCAGGGTGTCCGCGTCGAACGGCTTGGTGATCAGGAAGGTCGGCTCCGGGCGCTGCCCGGTCAAAAGGCGCTGGGGAAAGGCGGTGATGAAGATCACGGGCACCGTCATCTGCTTGAGAATGTCGGTGACCGCGTCGATGCCAGAGCTGTCATCGGCGAGCTGGATGTCGGCCAGGATCAGGCCAGGGCGCTCCTGCTGGGCCTTGGCCACCGCCTCGTCGCGGGTGGCGGCAAAGCCGACCACCTGATGGCCGTGCCGCTCGCAGATCCCGGCCAGGTCCAACGCGATGATTGGCTCGTCCTCGATGATCATGATCCGGGTCGGCCGCTGGTCGCGCAGGTCGGCCTTGGCCAGAGTCATCAGCCGCTCGGCCTCCGCCGGGGTCACTTCCAGGATCTGGGCGATCTCGTCGGTGGTGAAGCCTTCGAGCACGGACAGCACCAGGGCCTGGCGCCTGGCCGGCGCGATCTCGCGCACCCGGTGGTCCAGGATCGCATTGTTAGCGATCGGCGCATGCGACACCGGCTCCGGCTCGGCCTGATCGTTCCAGCTCCGCGTCAGGGTCCGGAACAGCAGCAGCCGCAGCGGCAGCCCGGCGCTGTTCGACCGGTCGGCCAGGAGCCGCTCCAGGCAGCGCTGGACCTGGATGTCGCCACGCCGCTGATCGCCGGTGATCGCGCGCGCATATCGCCTCAGATAGGGCAGGGACTGCGCGATCTCCGCCGCCATGGTCGCCATTTCAACTCCCCCCGGACAACAAGCCACCGGCCCTCCCCAACCGGGCACGGCCAATCCACGGCCTGCCCGACCTACTTCCCGTCCTCGCCTTCCCGCGGCTTCTCCTCGAACTGGAGCAGCAGCTTGGCCATCTCCGGAGGAATGGCCTCGTCGAGCACAGGGTCATAGAGCTGATGCATGCGGCGGTTCAGCCAACGGTCGTAGTCCACGTCGATCGCGGACCGCTCCTTGTTGCTGCGGGCGGGAAAGGTCTTGCTGCTCGCCGTGCGACGCGGTTTCGACGAACTCGACAAGGCCTGGTCCCTTCTCGACCCAAGTTGCTGCGAGATCATGCCATGCGGCCGCGGAAGCGGCATGCCCGGCAGATCTCGCATGACCGTTTCTGGTTGGGATGTGCCGAGTTTGACGGAAATCAACCGCATGCTCAAGGCGACCTCGCGTTCGACCGGCCCACACCAGGGCAGGCTGCGGGCAGAACCACCAAGGCCGAATCAAGTTCCCGTGGCTGTTGCGGCTTCCTCACCGGCTGCATCATTCCCGCACCAGATAGGCGGCGAAGGTGAGCGCGAGCAGGGCCAGGAAGACGAAGAAGAGCATTTTCGCCACGCTTGCGGAAACCATCGCCACACCGGCAAACCCCACTGTGCCAGTGATAAATGCGAAGATAAAGAACAGCAACGCCCAACACAACATCAGGCTGGCCTTCCGACTGGCGTGGCAACAGCACAGGTACCGGACCGCACCATTGCCAAAGTCGGACGGCCCCCCGAAGTTCCTTCTCGGAGGGCCGGATGCTTATTTCGGGATGACGCGGAACCTACCTGCTGTATAGACGTTTCAGGAACGACCGGACGTCATGCCGGTGCGTTTCAACCCTCCCTCGAAGTTGCGGGCCGCTTGCCATCCCCCCAGGCAGGCGGCCCGTTCTTTATCCAACGGAACGCTGCCGCGCCCGACGAGGGCCCAGGATTTTGGGCAGGGGCGTACGAGAAAGGGCGGCTCCGCCTGGAGCCGCCCCTGTTCCCCTGCCGCCCGAGCGGCTATCCGCCCGGTGTTCCGGACGATCAGTCCTTTGCGTCCTCCGCGGCATCATCCAGCGCGTCACCACCGGCCGAGATGTCCTCGCCGGCACCTTCCATCATGTTGCAGGCGGAGAGCGTGCCGACGCTGAACAGCAGGGCGAGCGCGGCTAGGACCCGCACGAGCCGGGTACCGGCGGTCAGCGACGTGGCGGCATTCGACATGGTGTTCTCCAACGGCGCCAGCGGATTGCATGGCTTGCACGGTGATGAACCAGACAACTCCAGGGTGGTTCCCGTAGATTGCCGGCCGCCCGGCATCGGCATGAGGAAGCGGCTTCTGCGTGCTGCTCAGGCCACGGCCAGGCCCAGCAAGCGGAAGGTGGCGCCGAGCGCGGACAGGTCGTAGGGCTTGCCCAGCCGTAACGTCCCCGGCACCTCCGCCCCGCCGCCATAGCCGCTGGCGATGATGATCGGCAGGCCCGGCCACTGCTCGCGGATCTGCTGCGCCAGGTCCTCGCCCGAACGGTCGGGCAGGCCGACATCCAGGATCACGAGGTCGACCCGCTCGGTTCCCTCGTCCAGGACCGCCAGCGCCTCGGCGGCGGTGCCCACCCCGATGCCGCGATGCCCCAGCGCCTCCACCATGCCCAGGGTCGAGAGGCGGACGATGGCCTCGTCCTCGACGATTAGGACCACGCCCGGCTGAAAGCTATCCGCGCGGACCTGTTCCCGAACAGGATCTTCATTGCCCCAGTTGCCGACGGCCAGCAGGGCTTCGCGCAGCTTCCGGGCCAGGTCGTCCTTGCGATACGGCTTGCTCAGGAAGACGATGCCCTCGTCGACCCTGCCGTGGTGGATGATGGCATTCTGCGTGTAGCCGGAGGTGTAGGCGATCGCCAGGCGTGGCCGGATCGCCCGGGCCCGGTCCGCCAGCTCGCGCCCGCGCAGCACGCCCGGCAGGACCACGTCGGTGAACATCAGGTCGATCTCGCGCGGATCGGTCGCCAGCACGGCGAGGGCACTGTTGCCGTCGCCGGCCTCGATCGTGGCATAGCCCAGCTCGTGCAGCATCGCGACGACCGTCCGCCGCACCTGCTCGTCGTCCTCCACTACCAGGATAGTGCGGCCGGTCCCCAACGGCAGGTCGACCGGCGACCGCTCGGTCTTGACGACGCTGCGGTTGGTACGTGGCAGGTAGACCCGGACCGTGGTGCCATGGCCAACCTCCGAATAGATCTTGATGTGCCCGCCGCTTTGCTTGACGAAGCCATAGGCCTGGGAGAGCCCGAGCCCGGTGCCCTTGCCCTCGGGCTTGGTGGTGAAGAAGGGGTCGAAGGCGCGGGCAGCCACGTCCGGCGGCATGCCGTGCCCGGTGTCGCTCACGGCGAGCAGCACGTACTGGCCGGCTGGCGCCTCCGGGTTCTCGCGGGCGTAGTCGGCGTCGAGCACGACATTGGCCAGCTCGATCGTCAGCCGGCCGCCCTCGGGCATGGCGTCGCGGGCGTTCAGCGCCAGGTTGATGATCAGGTTCTCGAGCTGGGCTGGGTCCGCCAGCACCGTCCACAGGCCGGCAGCGGTCGCCGCCTCGATTTCGACGGTTTCACCCAGCGAGCGGCGCAGCAGGGTCGCGGCCTCGGCGACCACACGCCCCAGGTCGAGCGGCTGGGGCTCCAGCGGCTGGCGCCGGGCGAAGGCCAGGAGCTGGCGGGTGAGCTGGGCACCGCGCTCGGCGGCACCTAGCGCTGCGCGCAGCTTGGCTGCCAGATCCGGGTCCCGTCCGGCGTCCGGCCTGGCCTTCTGCACGTCGCGGAGCATCAGGTCGAGATTGCCCACGACCACGGTGAGCAGGTTGTTGAAGTCGTGGGCGACCCCTCCGGTGAGCTGGCCCACCGCCTCCATGCGCTGGGAGGCACGCAGCTGCGCTTCCGTCTTCAGCCGTGCGGTGATGTCGGTATAGGTCACCACGAACCCGCCTGTGGACACCGGCGTGCGCCGCATCTCGAATGTCCGGCCGTCCTTGCGCCGCCGCTCGTAGACGATGGGCTGGCCACGCTGGGCCGCTTCGGGCGGTGCGGCCGCGAGCTGCTCCGGCGTTTCCAGGAAGTCGCCTTCCTCGTCGACCCAGTCATGCCGGACGAAGCTGGCATAAGGCGTGCCCACCACCTGATAGGCGGCCGGCACCGAGAAGAGCTCGACGAAGCAGGTATTCCAGGCGATCAGCCGGTTGTCCGCATCGAACACGCTGATGCCCTGGCTCAGGCTGTCCAGCGCCACCCGCAGCTGCTCGGCATTCTCGTCGGCCCGCTGCTCGGCCTGCCGGAACGAGTCCAGCGTCTGGCGCAGCAGCACCGCAGCGGTTGCCAGCACCGCGACGAGTGCGGCCAGGATGGCGATGGTCCCGATCAGGGAGACCGTTTCAGCGCGTCTGGCGTCCCGGATCAGTGCGGCGCGTTGCTCATAATTCGCCGCCTCGATCTCGGCCACGACCTGGCGGACATTGTCCATCGCGATCCTGCCGCGGTCGCTGCTGACGAGCGCTTCCGCCGCCTGAGCGCGTCCCTCCCGGACCAGGGCCACGTTCTTCTCGAGCTCGGCCAACCGCTGCTCGGCGAACACCGACAGACGGCCGATCCGCTCGACCTGGAGCGGGTCGGCGGCACTGAGGCTGGAAAGCCGCTGCAGCAGGTCGTGGATCTGCCCGAGCGCCGTCTCGTAGGGCTGGAGATAGGCTTCCTGGCCGGTGATGAGGTAGCCGCGCTGGCCGGTTTCGGCGTCCTGGATGGCGGAAAGGAATTTCTGGGTGGTGGTGATGATCTCGTGCGTTTGCCCCACCGCCAGGCGGGCGGTACGCACGGACTGCACCAGCCACCAGGGCACCGCCACGGCGGTGACCAGGAGAGCTGCCACGATGATGCCGAACAGCCAGCCGCCGGGAACCTGCCGCTTCATCGACGGCAGGCCGGTTTCTTCTGACGATCAGCTCGGACGATGACCACGCGGCTCTCCTTTGCCAGATCGAGAGCGGCCGTGTTCATAAACGTCAAGCAGGAACTGTGATTCAGGCTGTGGGCCGGGTCCCGTGCCGGTGGAAGAACGGGCACAGCGCGGGATAGAGGGCGCGGTAGTCGGCATAGGCCTGCCGGTACACCCCGGCCCTTGCCGGGTCCGGCTCGATCAGCCGGCCATGGCGGCAAAGCCCGGTGATCTCGGCCCAATCCACCCCGGCTCCGGTGCCGACCGCCGCCACCCAGGCCGCACCGACGCAGGACCCGTGGTGGTTCTCGAGCAGCCGGATCGGCTCCTGGAGAATGTCCGCCTGGATCTGCATCCAGACCCGGCTCTTGGCCCCGCCGTCGGAGGCGAAGAAGCGCTTCGGCGCGTGTCCGATCTCCCGCAGCACCTCGACATGGTGGAGCTGGGCCAGCGCGAAGCCTTCCAGTGTCGCGCGCCAGATATGGCCGGACGTGTGGTTCAGGCTGAGGCCGACCAGCGTGCCGCGGGCCAGCGGATCGTGGATCGGGGTCTTCTCGCCCAGATAATAGGGCAGGCAAGTGAGCCCGTCGCTGCCGGGCGGCACCGCTTCGGCCAGACGGTCGAGCGCCTGGTGCGGAGTCTCGGCCCCGATCCGCTCATGGGCCAGGACCGTCGCCAGCCAATTCAGCCCCGAGCCGCCCGAGGCCATGCAGCCGTTCGGTGCGTAGAGGCCGGGGATCAGGTGGTAGTCGGTATAAAGCCGCGGGTCCGGCATCAGCAGGTCGGTCGCGATGATGATGTCGGCCGAGCCGCCATATTTCAGCAGCACATCGCCCCGTGCGATGATGCCGGCCGCCAGCGTCGAACACATATGGTCGGCGGCACCGCCCATCACCTTCAGGCCCTGCGGCAGGCCGGTGGCCCGTGCCACCTCGGGCAGGATCTCGCCCAGGATCTCGTGCGGCACCGACTTGTCCGGCACAGCCCCACGCGGGACATGGGCCAGCGCCACCAGCCGGTCGTCGATCCGGTGCGTGGCGAGGTCGATGAAGCCCGCTTCCAGCGCCCAGTTGTGCTCGGCGACTCGCTTGCCGGTGAGCCGCCAGTTGATGAAGTCGTAGGAGCCGAACACGGTCGCGATCTTCGCGAACACGTCCGGCTCGTGCTTCTCGATCCAGCGCAGCTTGGCGGCGACGATCTGCTGGTTCACCCCGTTGCCGGTGGTCTTCAGGAACCAGCCCTCGTCGACCTCTTCAGCCAGATCCAGCACTTCCTGGCTGCAGCGCGCATCGCTCTGCTGGATGGCCGGGCGCAGCACCCGGCCTTCGGCATCCAGCAGGATTACCGCCGGCAGCATGCCCGTGACGCACAGGCCCTGGAGCTCCCGCTCGCGGCCCCGCATCCGGCCGGCTAGCTCCTGGAGGATCGAGCAGGCGTTCGCCCACCATTCCTCCGGGTCTTCCTCCGCCCAGCCGGGATGGCGGGCGGAGAAGGTGACCGGCCGGCTGACCACGGCCAGGACGGTCGCCGGCAGCTCCACCAAGATGCCGATGGTCGAGGTGGTGCCGATGTCGAGACCGATGACGAGGCTCATGCGGGATGCTCAGGCAAAGCTGCGGGCAAGGTCGACCAGCACCCTGGCGGCCGTGGTCACTTCGGCGATCGGCACGAACTCGTCGGCGGTGTGCGCCTGGTCGATCGAGCCCGGCCCGAAGATGATGGTCGGCACGCCCACGGCGGTGAGCTTGGTCGCGTCCGAGCCATAGGGCACGCCCACGATCTCGTCGAACAGGCCATGCCTGCGGCAGGCCGCACGCGCCGCCTCGGTGATCGCCGCGGTGGGCGATACGTCCATGGAGACCGAGTCGATGAAGGGCGGGTGCATGGTGATCGCCGCCCCTTCCGGCAGCTTCTCGGCAAAGCCGCGCACCGCCGCGTCGATCTCCCGCCAGGCGTCTTCGCCGGTCTCGCCCGGCAGGGTGCGCCGGTCGAAGGTCATGACGCAGCGGGCCGGCACCGTGTTCGGCCCCTGCCCGCCCTCGATCATGGTGCAGATCAGGCTCGGCGCGTCGACCAGCGGATGGCTGCGCACCCGGAGCTCCGGATCGATCGTCAGGCGCAGATGGGCCAGCAGGTCGGTCGCGATGGCGATCGCATCGATGCCTTCCTGCGGCTGCGAGGTGTGCGCCGCCTTGCCGCGCACCTCGATCGTCCAGCGCACGCAGCCCTTGCAGGCGGTGACCACCTGAAGCGAGGTCGGC
The DNA here is from genome assembly GCF_009806515.1 of Geminicoccus flavidas. GTDB lineage: Bacteria > Pseudomonadota > Alphaproteobacteria > Geminicoccales > Geminicoccaceae > Geminicoccus > Geminicoccus flavidus. The sequence goes on from NZ_WUJP01000179.1 coordinate 12,402, forward strand.
TCGCCGGCCACGCCGCCCACCAGGCCGTCCTTGCGGGCCAGATGGTGGAGCACGCCCTTGAACTGGAATTCCTCGTCCACCGCCGCCACGAACTCGACATCGACCACCGGCGGGT
>NZ_WUJP01000180.1 GCF_009806515.1 Geminicoccus flavidas
CCTTCGCCAGCTCGCGCATGGCGAGCAGCATCATGGCGATGCAGGCCTTGTCGTCGACCGAGCCGCGCCCGTAGAGGCGGCCGTCGCGCACCACCGGCGTGAACGGCTCGATGCTCATGCCGGTGACCTGCACCGTGTCCATGTGGCACTCGAACACGAGCCGGCGGCCGCCGCCGGCCGTGCCCTTCAGCGTCGCCAGCACGTTGGCACGGCCGGGCAGGACCTCGTCCTGCTCCGGCTCCAGGCCCATCGCAGCCAGCCGGCGGGCGATCTCGTGGCCGACCGCCGCCTCGCCAAACCACTCGGCGGGATCGCCCACCTGGCGGAACGCCGGGTTGACCGAGGGAATCGCGACCAGGGCCGAGAGCAGCTCAATGACGTCGTCGTCGGTGATCATGCCCGGCGCAGCTCGTCGGCCATCTTCTCGCCGATCATGATGGTGGTGAGGTTGGTGTTGGCCTGGCAGTCCAGCGGCATGATCGAGGCGTCGACCACGCGCAGGCCGGTAAAGCCGCGCACCTTGCAGTGCGGATCGACCACGCTCTTCTTGTCGTCGAAGTCGGCCGAGCCCATCGGGCAGCCGCCGGCACCGTGCTGGGCGTCGTTGGAGTGCTCCAGGAGGAAGTCGTCGACCTGGTCGTCCGTCGCGGTCTCCATCCAGGAAAGTGGCAGGTCGGTGTCGGCCAGCAGGATGTCGTCCGAGATGCGCTGCACCGCGTCCTGCTTGGCGATCTCCGCCAGGTGCCGGTAGGCGACGCGCATGCGGGCGAGGTCGCTGGCGTCGTCCAGCATGTTCTCCTCGACGATCGGCTGCACGAACGGGTCGGGCGAGGCGATCTCGACCGTGCCACGGCTGTTCGCCCACATCAGGATCAAGTTGAGCATGGCCTCGCCGAACTGGGCGCTGTCGCTCTCCACCCCGAAGCCGCCATGGTTCATCGAGATGTAGAGGATGTCCTGCGGCGAGCCGCCCGGCAGGCCCGTGCTCATCTTCACGCAGCAGTTGGTGTGCCGCTCGTTTGGATCGGTCGACTTGAACTCCTTCTTCAGCTTGAGCTCGTAGCGGCAATAGGGGTGGTCGAAGAAGCCGGTGCCCACCGGCAGGTCGGCCACGACCTCGATGCCGTGCTTCTTCAGGAGTGCCGCCGGCCCGATGCCGGAGCGCTGCAGGATCGGCGGGGTGGCGATGGCGCCGGCGGACAGGACCACGAGCGGGGCGTGGAACTCCCGGCGCTCGCCCCTGACGATGGCAC
>NZ_WUJP01000181.1 GCF_009806515.1 Geminicoccus flavidas
GGTGGCTTTCCTGCCGTCGAGCAGCACCTTGTCGACGTTGGCCTCACCCAGGATGGTCAGGTTCGGGCGGCCGCGCGCCGGCTCCAGATAGGCGTCGTTGGTGGAGACGCGCCGACCGTTGCGGCTGTTGATCGCATAGGTGCACACACCGTCGGCGTCCGGCGCATTGGAATCGTCGTGCCAGGGATGGCCCAGCGCCATCGCACCTTCGCGTAACGCCTTGTCGACATTGCCCCAGCTCTCGACCGGTGCCCGGTAGATCGGGATCGGGCCGCCCTTGCCGTGATGCACGGCCTCGATCGGATCATCTTCCAGCCGGTTGAAGAACGGCAGCACGCCCTGGCCCGACCAGCCTTCGCAGCCCATCTCCGCCCAGCGGTCGAAGGCATGCAGCACGCCGCGGATCGCGATCTGGCCGTTCACGCTGGTGGAGCCGCCCATGCCCTTGCCGCGCCAGTAGATGCGGTGGTCCTGCTTCTTGGTGCGGCGCGACTTCAGGTCTGCATACATGAACTGCTTCTGGAAGCGCTCCGGCAGCAGCAGGTTGAACGGGTTCGGGCTCTGCATCTCCAGTGGCGCGTCGGCGCTGCGGAAGTCCTGGCCCGCTTCCAGGAGCAGCACGTTGCGCTCCTTGTCCTCGCTCAGGCGGGCGGCCAGCACGGCGCCGGCAGCGCCGGCACCCACGATGATCACGTCGAAATTCATCTGGAAGACGTCCGCAAAGAAGGAATCAGGCCGCGCGGGCGACCGTTTCGTAGATCCGCGCACCATTTGTGGCGAACAGGAGGCAGCGCGCCGGGTCGGGCATGATGCCGAGCTTCTCGCCGACCCTGGCATGCCAGCCGGGTGCCACCAGGGCCCGCACCTTGCTGCCGTGCGCGTCGTCCGCGATCAGCACCGATTCGCGGCCCAGATGCTCCACCGCATAGACGGTGACCGGCAAGGCGCCCGGCGCGGTGGCCTCGGTCACGGCCACATCCTGCGGGCGCACACCGAGCGTCACCTTGCCGCTCGGCCCCTGAATCGGCACGGCGAGCCCGCCGCGCCGGAAGAAGCCACCCGCCAGTTCGCCTTCCAACAGGTTCATGGGCGGCGAGCCCAGAAAGCCCGCAACGAACACGGTGGTCGGCGAATTGTAGATCTCGTCGGGCGTGCCGATCTGCTCGAGCCGGCCGCTGTTCATGACCGCGATCCGGTCACCCATGGTCATGGCCTCGACCTGGTCGTGGGTGACGAACACGGTAGTGGTGCCCAGGCGCTTCTGCAGGTTGACCAGTTCCGAGCGCAGCGACAGGCGCAAGGCGGCGTCGAGTGCCGAGAGCGGCTCGTCCAGCAGGAACACAGACGGCTCGCGCACGATCGCCTTGGCGGTGGCGACGCGCTGGCGCTGGCCGCCCGAGAGCTGGCCCGGCAGCTTGTCCATGAACGGCTCGATCTCGAGCATCCGGGCGGCCTCGGCGATCCGCCGCTTGCGCTCGGCGTCCGAGATGGTGGTGTGCCGGAGGCTGGTCTCGATGTTCCGGCGCACCGAGATGTGCGGGTAAAGTAGCGAGGACTGGAACACCATCGCCACGTTGCGCTCGTGCGGCGGCACGTCGGTGACGTTGACATTGTCGAACAGAATGTCGCCGGCACTGGCCGATTCCAGCCCGGCGATCATGTTCAGGGTCGTGGTCTTGCCGCACCCGGATGGGCCCAGCATGATCAGGAACTCGCCGTCGTTGATCCTGAGGTCCAGCCCCTCCACGGCGACATAGGCGCCGAAGGTCTTGCGCAGCTTGACGAGATCGATCTTGGCCATCGGGGCTCCCTGGTCGCCTTATCCGGTCGTTGCGCTCAGCGGACCGGATCGACGAGGCTCATTTCGGTGACGTGACGCTGCAGGAAATAGGCGAACAGGGCCGGCGGGATGATCGTCACGATGACGGATGCCGCGAGGTTGCCGGGCTCGGGATACTGGCCGAGGAAGCCCGAGATCGCCGTGGGCAGCGTGTTGGCGCTGGTGCCGTTCACCAGCACGAGGGCGTAGGTGTATTCGTTCCAGGAGAACAGGAAGGCGATCACCGCAGCCACCGCGATGCCGCTCTTCGCCAAGGGCAGGATCAGCGTCAGCAGGCAGCTGGTCCGGCTGTAGCCGTCGATCCTGGCCAGCCGCTCGATCGGCGGCAGGTTACGGAAATAGCCGATCAGCATCCAGGCGACGA
>NZ_WUJP01000182.1 GCF_009806515.1 Geminicoccus flavidas
ACGGGACGGTGATGGTCAGGGTGACCACAATCAGGCCGAACCGCGTGCCGTTCAGTCCCAACTGGACATACATCGAGTAGAACGGGATCAGGGTCGAGACCGGCGGCAGCGCCACGGCGAGCAGCACCGCGAACAGGAGCTTCTGCTTGTGCCGGAACTCCATGCGCGCGAACACGTAGGCGAGCGGCACCACGATCAGCAGCGTGATGACGGTCACGACGCTGCTGATGAACAGGCCGTTGAGAACGCCGCGGATGATCTGGTTCGACTGGCCGGACGCCCCGCTGCTGTAGCCGGCCGCATACTCATAGTCGAAGCCGAAGATGTTGTAGAACGTGCCCAGCTCGAACACCTGCGGCACGAAGGGCTGCGGGAACAGGCGGATCTCGTTGGGCGTCAGGAACGCCATCCGGCAGAACCAGTAGATCGGGAAGATCGACCAGACGATCGCGACCGCGATGGCGAGGTAGAGGAAGATCGATCGCTTGGCCATCAGCGCGACACCCTTCGTCCCCAGACGAGGTAGATGAGGAACGTGGCGCCCAGGATGAAGAACAGCAGGTAGAACGACATGGCGGCGCCGTAGCCGAGGTTCAGGTCTTTGAAGCTGCGCTTGTAGATCTGATAGGTCAGCGTCGCCGACGCCGTGCCAGGCCCGCCGCCGGTCATGATCAGGATCATGTCGAACATCTTCATCGAGAGCACGGTGGTGATCGAGGCGAACACGAACAGGGTGAACTGGAGCGGCGGCAGGGTCACGTAGCGGAAGGTCTCCCACGCGGTGAGCCGGTCGATCGCCGCCAAGTCATAGAGCCGCTTGGGGATGGTCTTCATGTTGGCCAGCAGGAAGAACGCCACCAGCGGCGACATCAGCCAGGCGTTGGCGACGGCTAGGACCTCGACCACGGTGGCCCGCCCCATGAGGTCGACGCCCTGGGTGCCGCCGAACGCGAAGGAGATGGTGGTAAGGATGCCGGTCTGCCCCCGGACGAGCTGGCCGAACATCAGCCCCGCCGCATAGGACGAGACACACCAGGGCAGGAACAGGAGGGTCCGCACCAGGCCGGCCATGCGGATCCGCTGGTTCATCAGCGAGGCCAGGCACAGGCCCAGGATCATGGTCAGCACGACCGATTCGACGGTGAACCGCAGCGTGATCCAGATCGCGTTGATGAAGCTCTTGTCGCTCCAGACGTCGATGAAGTTCTTCAGGCCGACGAAGTTCGCCCGGTAGCCGCCGAAGAACACGATCTGGTGCAGGCTCATGTAGATGGCGTACCCCAGAGGGTACGCCACCACGAGCAACAGGAACACCAGGACGGGCAGGCCGATCAGGAACGCGAAGCGCGTGTCCGACATCTCCCCGCGCGGCTTACGGCTGGGAGTGGATGTTTGGATCGCCTGGCCGGCGCTGCCCACTGCCATCTGGTCAGATACCGTACTTGCCGTTGAGTTCCTCGATCTTGGCGGTCATCGATTCCAGGGTCTCGACGATGTCGCCATCGTCGAACAGGAAGGACGACAGCGTCTCCTTGAGGAACGGATTGAACTCCTCCGACCAGACCACGCTCCAGATGCCCTTGGGGAAGGGCGTGTTCTGGTAGACCTTGAGGATCGCCTCGTAGTCCTCCGGCCGCGCGATCGCCTTCTTGATGCGCTCCGCAGTCTCGGCACTCTCCATCACCGACTTGTAGCCGGAGAACAGCATGTTCTCCTGCATCCAGTTCTGTGCGATCGCGATCTTGCCGTCCTGGTCCTTGAACCCGTACCAGGACACGAACTTCTTCACGTCGTCGGTGAGTGCCTCGGACCGCTCGCGGTTGCTCATGACGTAGAGGCCGCTGTCGATGATGCCCCAGGGATGGTCGCCCATCGGCACCAGGCTGCAGCTCCCGGCGATCTGCGAGCGGCCCGGCCGGTTGAAGGTCTCAATGTCGTAGATCTGCTGCGGGCTCATGACGTAGCGCCCGGACGCGAACGCGTCGATGTAGCCGCCCTCGTTGAAGGTGAAGACCTCCTGGGCGATCATCCCAGACTGCCAGAGCTTCTTCCAGGCGGCCAGCGTCTTGTAGTACGGGCCGTCCTCGTCGGTGGTGATGGTGGGCTGGTGCGTCTCGGGGTCGGCGATGGTGCCGCCGCGGTTGATCACCTCGAGCACGAAACCCCAGGAGATGCCGAACCACTCGCCGAACCAATGCGGCAGGAAGGGGGTCTCGATCCCCTTGTCCTTCATCCTGTAGATGAGGTCATAGACCTCGTCCCAGTTCTTCGGCAGGTCGGCGTCGGTGAAGCCGTGCTCTTCGAAGAGCTTGCGGTTCACCACCATCGTGCCGCGGGTGCTGGCGAAGTAGGAGAGGCCCAGGAGCTGGCCCTTGTAGGTCCAGGCTTCCTTGAGGTTCGGATACAGCTCCGCGTCGATCTCGGCATAGTTCGGCAGTTCGTTCGCCGGCAGCACCCAGCCCGCATCGAAATAGCGGCAGGCCGAGGACGGGTTGGCGTAGAACATGTCCAGCTGCGCGCCGGCCATCAGGTTCTGTTCCATCAGCGCCGGATAGTCGCCGGTGACCGTGGCGTAGTCGACCTTGCCATCCATCTGCTGATTGTAGCGGGCGACGTTCGCCTGAACCACGTCGGTGCGGAAGTTCCAGCCCCGAAAGTACACCGTCTCGCCGCTGGTCGGCTTCAGGTCCACACCCTGCGCCAGGGTCCGCCCGGCCCCGCTCATCAAGGCCAGGCCGGCCGTACCGGCCAGCAATCCGAACTCACGGCGTTTCATCTGTTACCCCCTCGGCGGCCGGGCAGGGACCTGCAGGTCTCCGCCAACCGGTTACTGGCTGCACGCGTAATCAGTGACCCTCGACAGCACAAGAGTTAATCACTGACCAATTTAGCAGCTATAAATGAACTCAAGCAACCCCAAGCAAAAGCATCCAAGCGGCTTCATCGACCGGATGAAGCCGTCGAGGACAGGACCCGAGCGAGCCGCCTCAGCCCGTGTAGACCCCTCCCTCCACGTTGATGCCCTGCCCGGTGATGAACCGGGCCGCGTCCGACAGGAGAAATGCCACCACCCCGGCGACATCCTCCGGGGTCTCCAGCCGGCCGAGCGGCGTCATCGCGATATATTCGGCGCGGACCGCATCCGGAGTCATCCCACGCAGCTCCGCTTCCCAGACCACCTCGCGCTCCTGCATGCCGGTCCGCACGAAGCCCGGGCAGACGCAGTTCACCCGGATGCCATTGGGCGCCAGCTCGCGCGCCAGCGCCTGGGTCCAGCCGAGCACCGCGAACTTGCTGGCGGAATAGTGCGCCAGCAGTGGTGCCCCGACCTTGGCGGCGAGCGAGGCGGTGTTGCAGATGACACCCTTGCGGCCGGTCTCGAGGAAGTAGCGTGCGGCGTACTGGTTGGTCAGGAACACACCCCGGGCGTTGACGTCGAAGTTGAAGTCCCATTCCTCGTCGGTGAGATCGACCGCGCGGTTCATGGTGGACACGCCGGCATTGGCGACCAGGCAGTCGATCTCGCCGAGCGCGGCGCGCGTGGCAGCGAACCCCTCGGCGACGCTGTCCCGCCGGCGCACGTCCATGGCCAGGGCGCGATGCCCGTCCCCCAGCTCGGCCGCGGCGGCACGGGCGGCATCCAGGTTCAGGTCGGCGATCGCGACGCGCATGTCCTGCGCCACCAGGGCCCGGCAGATCGCCAGCCCGATGCCGGTCGCACCGCCGGTGACCAGCGCCGTCCTGCCCGCCAGATCGCTGCCGATACCGCTCAACGCCCCCTCCCCAGGATATCGTGGGCATGTGCGGCCACGCCCTTCCGGGGAACCGGCGCTCCATGCACCATCCCCCCAGACCAGAGCATGGAGCGCCTCCCCCGCCCGGCAAAGCTATCCGCGCCACGCATCCGGTCAAACATTTTCTAACATGCGGCTTCTGTTCGATTCTGTTCGACTCTGTTGCGGCACCACTGGTCAGCCGCTATCGTCCCGCCGCTGGCCGAACTGCCGGCTCGAATTTGGCAGCGTGAAGTTGGAGCGGCACGGATGGACGGCGAGGCAGGGCGCGGAGTCCCGATGCCGCCCGGCAGTGAAGGCCGGCGCGGCGGCGCTGTCCTGGCGGCCGCCCGCCGCCGGGCCCTGCACGTGGCCATCATCGAACGCGGCGAGATCTCGGTGGCGGAGATCGCCAAGGAGTTCGGCATCTCGGAGATGACGGTGCGGCGCGATCTGGACGCGCTGCAGCAAAGTGGGGCCATCGAACGTTCTCATGGTGGGGCGGTGCTCGCCAAGCCGGCAACGGCGCCGGCCGAGCCATCCTTCGCCGCCAGACGCAATGTTCGTGCCAAGGCCAAGCAGACGATCGGACGGGCCGCGGCGGCACTGATCGCCGACCGCGACGTGATCGGGCTGGATGTCGGCTCCACTGTGGCATGCCTGGCAGCCGAGGTCGGCAGCCGCAGCGGGCTCAGCATCGTCACCAACAGCCTGCAGGCGGTGGCGGCCCTGACGCGCCGCCCGGTGCTGTCCGACGTCTATGTCGTGGGGGGCTATCTGCGGGCCCGCGAGGGCTCGCTGTGCGGCGCGATCACCCAGCGCCAGCTGGCCGACCACTGGCTGAACAAGGCCTTCATCGGTGCCGCGGCGCTGAGCCCGGAAGGGATCTTCGACTATTCGGTCGAGGAAGTGCAGGTGAAGATGGGCTTCATCCGGCGGGCCAGCGAGCTGATCCTGCTCTGCGACAGCAGCAAGTTCGGTCGGCGCAGCTTTGCCCGGGTGGCCGGGCTCGAGGCGATCTCGACCCTGGTGACCGACCAGCTGCCTGAGGGCGAGCTGGCGGAAGCGCTGCGACGCCACGAGGTCCAGGTCGTCGTTGCCAAAGACGACGAGGAAGAAGGCTGCTGATCCGGCAGCCGGCTAGCGAAAGGTTGTGCGATCGTGTTTGATCTGTTGCAGGAGCGGAAGAAGCTCGTCATCGCCATGGTGCATATCGGCGCCCTGCCGGGCACCTCGCTCTACGACGAGAAGGGGGGCATGGCGAAGCTGATCGATGGCGTGCTCGCTGACATCCACGCCCTGCAGGACGGCGGCGTCGACGCGGTCATGTTCGGCAACGAGAACGACCGGCCGTACTCGCTCAAGGCACCACTCTCTTCGGCAGTCGCGATGAGCGCGGTGATCACCGCAGTGAAGCCGGAGCTCAAGGTGCCGTTCGGCGTGAACTATCTGTGGGACCCGGTCGCCAGCGTCGAGATCGCGGTGGCGACCGGCGCGAGCTTCGTGCGCGAGATCTTCACCGGCGTCTATGCCTCGGACATGGGCATCTGGGAGCCGGACTGCAAAGGGGCATTTTTGGCCCGCCGCAACCTCGGCCGCCCGGACCTCAAGCTGTTCTTCAACATCAATGCCGAGTTCGCCGATTCGCTGGACAAGCGGCCGATCGAGCTGCGCGCCAAGAGTGCGGTGTTCTCCTCGCTGGCGGATGCCATCCTGGTCTCGGGCGCCATCACCGGTCAGGCGGCCGAGCAGACCGAGCTGCGTAAGGTGCGCGAAGCCCTGCCCGACACGCCGGTGTTCGCCAATACCGGCGTGCGCATCGACAACGTCGAGCAGACCTTCAAGATCTCCGACGGCTGCATCATCGGCACGCATTTCAAGGTCGACGGTAACACCTGGAACCCGGTGGACAAGGATCGGGTGCGCCGGTTCATGGACAAGGTGGCGACGCTGCGCTGACATGACCTTCCCGGAACTTGCCGCGGTCGTCTGGGACATGGACGGCACGCTGATCGACAGCGAGCCGCTGCACGAGCGGGTCTTCTATGCGACCTGCCGCCGTCACGGCGTCAATGTCTCCGACCTGGACGCCGGCGTTTTCGTCGGCGTGCACCAGTACGACGTGTGGCACGCGGTGGCGCACCGCTTCCCGCCACACGTCACCATGGACAGCTGGCTGGCCGACCTGGATGCCGAATATCTGGCCGATCAGGGCAGCCTCACGGCGATGCCCGGCGCGGCAGGGGTGGTGCAGGCCCTGCATGACGCGGGGCTGCGCCAAGCCTGCGCTTCCAACTCCGGCACCAAGGTGGTGGCCGCCAACCTGACGGCACTGGGCATCCTGCCCTTCCTCCAGGCGACCGTGACCCTCGACGACGTGACGGAGGGCAAGCCGGGTCCCGAGCCCTATGCTCGTGCCTGCGCCTTGATCGGCGTGCCGCCGGAACGGGCAGTCGCCGTCGAGGACAGCATCACCGGCCTGATGTCGGCCCGTGCCGCAGGGCTGCGCACGATCGGCTTTGCGTCCAATCGGCACGTCGCCGACAAGCCGGAGTTCCACGCCCTGGCCGACCGGGTGATCGACCGGCTGGACGAGGTGCTGACGCTGGTGGGCGCCCCCGCCACGGCCGGGTAGGCAGTTCCGGCCCGCTGGCAGGCGGGCCGGTCAGTCGATACACGACGACCGTCCCGTCCGCCGCCATCGGCACCACGAGGAGCTTCTGGCCGGACGGCACCGTCACGTTGGCGCTGCCGTGCACCAGCGGCAGAAGCCGGGTCGCCTTGTGCGGTTGCGTGGAACAGCCCGCCCGCCAGCTAGCGAGTTGGTGAGGAAGTAGCCGCTCCTGCCATCGGGCGCCACGCGATCGGCGTCAGGTCGCCGAGGGAGGCCACCTACCTGGTGCGGAGGTCGACCGCCTTCCGGGTTCTTGAGGCCGGACACCATCCAGATCTGCCGGGGTGCTTCGGCCGCGGCCACTCCCATCCCGAGCAGCGTTCCCGCCGGGGTGCGCTTCTGCCGTAAAGCGGTCAATTCGCTCCGAGGCTGCCCGACGATCTGCCCTTGACGGAGCCGTGGGCAAGAGGTCGGCAGCCGGGCCGGACAGCGAAGGGTTCAGGCCGCCTGCAGGAGGTCGATCTCGCGCCGGGCATCGGCCACCGATCGGGTGCGCTGCGCATCGCCCATGGCCACGCCCTCGGCGCGTACGAACCGGATGTCGGTGATGCCGAAGAAGCCGAAGATGGTCCGCAGATAGGGCTCCTGGTGGTCGATCGCCGCCAGCGGACTTCCGGGGCTGTAGACCCCGCCGCGCGAGGAAGCGACGATGATCCGCTTGCCGCCCGCCAGCCCCACCGGCCCGTCCGCGGTGTAGCGGAAGGTCTTGCCGGCGACCGCGAGCCGGTCGATCCAGGCCTTCAACTGGCTGCTGATGGTGAAGTTGTACATGGGCGCGCCGATCACCAGGATGTCAGCCGCCAGGAACTCCGCCAGGACCTCGCTGCCGAGCGTCAGGTCCTGCTGCAGCGCCGGATCGAGCGCCGCGGGCTCGGCACTGCCCGCCGCCAGATAGGCGCCCGACAGATGCGGCACCGGGTCGGCCGCGAGGTCGCGATAGGTGATCTCCAGGCCAGGCGTGGTGCGGGCCAGTTGCTCAACGATGCCGGCCGACAGGGTCCGGCTGACCGAGGCGGCGCCCAGGATGCTCGAATCGACGTGCAGCAGTTTCATCGTGATGTCCTTTCTGTCCTCGTCCGTCTGCTGACATTCGAGGTAAGGGCAGGACGATCTTGCGAGAAGCTGGCTGTTCCCGAACATTGCGTTCCACCAGAGGAACAGTGAGGCGGACGGATGCGCGACCTGAACGACATGGCGTGCTTTGCCGCGGTGGTGCGCCACCAGGGCTTCTCGCCCGCTGCCCGGACGCTGCGCCTGCCGAAGTCGCAGCTCAGCCGCCGGGTCGCCCGGCTGGAGGAGCGTCTGGGGCTGCGCCTCCTGGAGCGCTCGACCCGGCGGGTGAGCGTTACGGAGGCCGGCCGGGAATACTACCGCCACTGCCAGGCCATGGTCGCCGAGGCCGAGGCCGCCGATGAGGCGGCCGCACGGGTCCAGGCGCAGCCGCAGGGCCTGGTACGGATCGGCTGCCCGAACGGCCTGTCGCACCAGCTGGCAGAGACGATGCCGCGCTTTCTCGCCAGCTATCCGAAGCTGCGGGTCCAGCTCGTGATGACGAGTCGGCCGCTTGACCTGATCGAGGACCGCATCGACGTCGCGATCCGGGTGCGCCCGCAGCTCGATACCGACCCGAACCTAATCGTGAAGATCTTGGGCACGAGCCGCCTTCTGCTGGTCGCGAGCCCGGGCCTGCTCGGACACCATGGCACGCCCGCTTCGCCCGGCGATCTCCACGGCCTGCCGACCCTGGGCCATACCGAGCAGCCCGGCGAGACGGTCTGGCAATTGCACGGCCCGGATGGCGCAAAGGAGACGTTTGCGCACGAACCGCGCCTGGCGACCATCGACTTCCAGATCCTCCTGGCAAGCGCGCTGGCCGGAGTGGGCATCGCCTGCCTTCCGGAGCAACTGGTTGCCGGCAGCCTGCGCGATGGCCAGCTCGTCCGGATCCTGCCCAACTGGCATGGCGGCGAGGGCCTGCGCCACCTGGTCTTCACTTCGCGCCGCGGCATGACGCCGGCGGTGCGGGTGGTGATCGACCTCCTGGCCGAACTGCTGACCCCGGATCCGCTGCTGGACCAGCCCGTTACAGGAACCCGATCCAGCGGCCCGCCACCAGGGCGCTGAGCCAGGCGAGCCCGGAAACCGTCGCCAGCAGGCGCACGCTGCCATGCAGCGGGGCGCCCGCCAGCGCTGCGCGGTAGTGGCGGTTGCGGTGCTGGAGCAGGACACTGCCCAGCGCCAGGGCGAGCAGGGCCAGCTTGGCCAGGAACGCGGCGTTGCCCAGGTAGCGGCTGGGCTCGACGGTGAACAGCCAGAGCCCGGTCAGGATCGCCAGTGCCACGCCGGTGGCGGCGGTCCGCGACAGGAATGGTCCCAGCACAGCGAGCGGTGCTTGGCGGAACAGGCCCAGCAGGCGGAGATCCAGTGGCAGGATCGCGCCCAGGATCAGGCCGATGCCCAGGATGTGCGCCGCGTTGACGAACAGATAGGCGGTGCCGGAGTTCTGCAGGAGCACCGCACCCGGCCACGAGCCGATCCAGGCCAGCAGGCTCATGCGGCTGGACGGTGCTCAGTCTTGGATCCGCTCCGGGTACATGTCGTAGTTCTGGCCGTCGATCGTGATGCGCACCGCCTTCATGTGCATGTCGTCCGGATCCTTGGAGCGGTTGCCCAGCACGGTGATCGCATCACCGGGCCCGGCAGTGTCGCCGGTGAAGCCGGAGCGCTCCGTCTGGCGCGGATTGCCGAGGTCGACCTGCCAGACGACGCCCTCTGCATCCTCGACCTGCAGGGTGGGGTGCGGCGGCGACATCGAGATGGACTGGATGGTGCCCTTGAGCGTCATCTGCTCGCCCTGGGCCCAGGACCAGCCGTGATGGGCCATGGCTGGATGGCCAGCAGCCAAAAATGCACCAGCGGTCAGGGCGGCGAGCACAAAGTTGCACTTGGTCATACCGATGAACAGCGACATTGCCGGGTCCCCGAAGCTCCTGGTGGACCACAGCGCCGAGGTTGGCTCCGGGTCCGCTTCACCCTTGGAACTAGGTCGTGTTCGCCGCTGTGAAAAGTCCGGCGGGGTAGCAAGAGCGGTACATGAAGCCGGAAAGTAAGCGGCAGCCAAGCGTCGATCGGGTCCAGGGGACCCTGGATCGGATCGAACGACCCTCCCGTCGATCCCGTGTTGGGGACTGATGGCTGGCTCGTCCTTCAGGCTCATCAGACCACATCGTCGCACCCGTCCAATTCCCAAGGAACTGGAATTGACAGCGATTTTCATAACGCAAAAATTACGCAAAAGACATAATTCCCGCCCTCAGACGCTTGAACCTCCCGTCTGGAGCAGACATCCATGGCAATGATCTACGGAACCAAGAACGACGACCACCTGATCGGCACAGCCAAGCGTGACTGGATCACGGGCTATGGCGGCGACGACTGGATCAATGGCGGCGCGGGAAACGACACGATCTACGGCAATGATGGCGACGACCTGCTCAAGGGCGCCCAGGGCGACGATACCATCAACGGCAATGACGGCGCGGACAACATCTTCGCCGGATCCGGCAAGGACACGTTGTCCGGTGGAGCTGGCGCCGACAAGCTTCATGGCGAGGCCGATGACGACATCCTCAAGGGTGGTGCCGGCGATGACATCCTTTTTGGCGGCTCCGGAGCCGACACGATGGATGGAGGGGCTGGCTTCGACTATCTGAGCTACGTGGACGAGACGGAAGGCGTTCAGGTTTCATTAACAGGTTTCCCAGATCTTTCAGGATGGGCAAAAACCTCGAGCGGCGAAGACCATTTCCGCAATATCGAAGGTGCATATGGGTCAAATTTTGATGATGTCATGGGCGCCGGTGACCAAACTGCTACCTTGTGGGGCCTTTCTGGTAACGATACGTTATCTGGAAGCTCCTATGACGACCGGCTTTACGGCGGCGAAGGAAATGATAACATCCGTAGTTGGGAGGGCGACGATTACGTGAGCGGAGGAAGCGGCGACGATCGCATCTTGGACCATATGGGAGATGACGTGATCGATACAGGGTCCGGTCGCGATCTTCTGGTTTTCGGGATGGCTCCGGAATTTCCTTTGGGCAACAACGTAGTGAATGACTTCGACATCAGCAGGGACAAGTTGTTTGTTAATGGGGATACCGTCGACTGGGACTTCATCAGCAATGATCAGGTTGCGTCATTGCTGGACAGCAACAGCGACGGCAACATCAATGCTGCGGACGATTTTGTCATCAACGTTCAGCATGACGGCAAGGCCTCGCTGGAACTGGATCTGGGTGCGGCCTTTGGCTATACGCCGACCGACCAGACCGTCACGCTCGTCGGCGTGACGAACTTGACCCACGGTCATTTCGCTTAGGTCTAAGCCGCCAGGCAATCGAACTCGCGGTATGGCGGTGCGTTTGTCATTCCGGCCTGCCGCAGCGGCGCAGTGCGGGCGTTGTTGTCTGGGTAGTTCGACTTGCAACGCTCCACTAGCAGCCTTTACTCCGGATGAGCAATCTAACTCCACAGCCAACGCTCTACGTATTCATCTGCCGGCTTGGGGAAAGAGCTCAATCGGTTCACGCTCGACTCGCACACGACATCCCGCGACCGAACTTCTCTAGAATAGCCCCCGCTCGTCGGATGACCAATGACGAGCGGGGCTGCCGATAATCCTATGCTCAAAACCTCCGGTGCACGAGGTCGTGGATGAAGCCGAGCTTCTCGATCACCGCCGGCGAGAGGACGAAGGGGTAGAGGTCGGGCTGGCCCATCGAGCGGTTCAGGCTGTTGACCGCGAAGGTGAGCGGCAGCCAAGCGTCGATCAGCTCCTGGATGTCCCCGGCACGGGTCGCCGTCACGTCGTCGAACTCGGCCGACAGAAGGTCGTCGTCGCCGGCCTTGGGGTCGACCTTCAGGCCGAAGGCCGCCGCGGTCTCCAGCGTGTCGACGATGTGCAGGTAATGGGTCCAGGTCTCGGCGAAGTCTTCCCAGGGATGGGTCGTGGCATAGGCGCTGACATAGTTCTCCTGCCAGTCCGCCGGCGGTCCCTCGGCATAGTGGCGCTTGAGCGCCTCGCCATAGTCCTGGCGCTCGTCGCCGAACAGGGCGCGGCAGCGCTCCAGCGCCTTCGGGTTGGCGCACACCAGGATGTCCCAGTAGTGGTGGCCGACCTCGTGGCGGAAATGGCCGAGCAGGGTGCGGTAGGGCTCACCCATCTCGTGGCGGGTCTTCTCGCGATGGACGTCGTCCGCCTCGGCGATGTTGAGCGTGATCAGGCCCTGGTCGTGGCCGGTCATCACCGGTGCTGGCCGAGGCTGGGCGGGGCCGGCCGGCTGGTCCGAGAGGAAGTCGAAGGCCAGACCATGCTCGGGATCGTCCGTCAGGTTGTACAGCGGCAGCCGCAGCGCGATCAGGGTGTAGATCAGCCGGTGCTTGGCGAACTCGATCTTGCGCCAGCGCTCGAGGTTCACCGGATCGGAGATGTCGGGGATGGTCCGGTTGTGCCGGCAGGCCCGACACAGCGTATCGGAGCTCTCGGCCGGGATCATCCAGTTGCAGAGGTCGTGCTCCGCGTTCACGCAGAACTTCATCGGCCGGTCCGGCAGGGCCAGCGGACGCCAGGCATTGCCCTCCGGCTCCAGTGCCGAGAGGTTCGCCTGATCGGGCAGGTAACCCAGGCGGTGGCCGCAGCGCATACAGAGCGTGTTCTCGAAATAAAGGAGCTGCCCGCAATGCTGGCACTCGAATAGCTTCATCGACCGTCCCCGTGGCCGGCGGCGGAAATGCCGGCAGGCCGGTTCTACATCCTGCCGCGTTTGAACCGGCGGCCGCACCGGAGGTTGCCGGCCGGGATGAAATTCATCCGCCTACGCCCGATCCATCCCATTGACGGCCCGGCAGGTGGCGGCAGAGGCTGCGGCCAACCCGACCCGGAGGCTGCCTCATGTCGTTCGCCATCTATCCGAGCCTGAAATCGGCCGTCGTGTTCATCACCGGCGGTGCCTCCGGCATCGGCCTGGAGATCGTCAAGGCGTTCGCCGAGCAGGGTTCCAAAGTGGGCTTCGTCGACATCGACGGGGCGGCTGGCCAAGCGCTCGCCGACGAGCTCAAGGCCAACGGTGCCGAGATCGCCTTCGAACGCTGCGACTTGCGCGACATCCCCGACCTCAAGCGCGCATTCGCGGCACTGGAGGCGGCGCTGGGACCGGCGGGCGTGCTGGTGAACAATGCCGCGCGCGACGACCGGCATGGCTGGCAGGACGTCACGCCGGAATATTACGACGAGCGGATCGCGGTAAACCTGCGCCACATGCTGTTCGCGATCCAGGCGGTGGCCCCTGGCATGATCAAGGCCAAGAAGGGCTCGATCATCAATTTCGGCTCGAACAGCTGGTGGCAGGCGACCGGCGGCATGCCGGTCTATACCTCGGCCAAGGCGGCCGTGCATGGTATGACCCGCGGCTTTGCCCGCGACCTCGGCCCCCACGGCATCCGGGTCAACACGGTGGTACCGGGCTGGGTGATGACCGAGCGGCAAAAGGAGCTCTGGGTGACGCCCGAGGCCCTGGCTGACACGATGAAGCGGCAATGCCTGCCCGTCCCGATCGAGCCCGTCTATCTGGCCCGGATGACCCTGTTCCTGGCATCCGACGACGCCGCGATGTGCACCGCCAACAACTACATGGTGGAAGCCGGGTCGATCTGACCCGCCAGGCCCGGCCACGATCCAGCTCGGGTGCAGGCACCGGTGCTACGCTACTTCCAGATCGACCGGGAACGGCTGTACCCGCTGGAACCCGCAGCCGGCGGGTGCCCGCCGCAGGGCGTCGTGTGGATCGACCTGGTCGAGCCCAGCCAGGAGGAGGAGCGGCAGCTCGAGCAGGCGCTGGGCATCCATGTGCCGACCAGGGACGAGGTCAGCGCGCTGCAGACCTCCAGCCGGCTGTCGGCCAGCAACGGCGTGCTCTACATGAGCGCCATCGTCGCCCACGGGCGGGACATGGAGCCGCTGCACACGCTGCCGGTCACCTTCGTGCGCAGCGGGCCGCTCCTGATCACGATCCGCTACGGCATGCCCGAGGCGATCGACCGGTTCGTGTCGCATGCCCAGGCCGGCGAGTGGCCGCTGCGCGATGCCGACGGCATCCTCGCCGCCCTTTTGGAGGTGATGATCGACCGGATCGCGGACCGGCTGGAGTTCATCGGCGAGGACCTGAAGCGGATCGAGGGGGCGATCTTCCGCGGCCGGACCATCCTGCCCGAGAGCCGGCATCGGCCGGTGCTCAGCCGGCGCATCGATGTACTGCAGCATGCGATCGAGCGCATCGGCATCCACCACCGGACCAGCTTCGGGCTGCGCGAATGCCTGCACAGCCTGGAGCGTCTGGTGGCGTTCCGCCGTACCCACGGCGCCGACCATCCGCGGACCGCCCAGTTCAATGCCATCGAGAGCGACCTCAAGGCGATTGCCGACTATGACCAGGACCTCAACAACAGCATGGACTTCATGGTCAACGCCACGGTCGGCCTGATCGACGTCCAGCAGAACAAGGTCATCTACCTGCTCTCGATCCTGGGCATGGTGATCACCCCGCCCGTGGTGATCGCCAGCATCTACGGCATGAACTTCGACCACATGCCGGAACTGCACTGGCGCTGGGGTTATGCCTGGGCGCTGGGGCTGATGCTGCTCTCGGCCGGCGTGCCCTGGCTGGTGTTCCGGCTGAAGCGCTGGCTCTGACCCTGCACAGAAAACGCGCGCCACAAATGCCGGACCACCTCCGCGGATGGGCGCGAAACTACGCTGTCAGCCGATTCGTTCAAGCCGGCCCAGCGCTGGAAAAAGGTCGATCAAAGTGGATGACGGATCGCTGCCAAGCAGGGTCAGGCGCTGGGCGAGGAGCGTCAAACGCGACGTTGTGGCGCTCTGGATAGCGTCACGCGATCCGCGCGTGCCTTGGTACGTCAAGGCGTTCTGTGCGGCCATCGCGGCCTACGCTCTCTCGCCCATCGACCTGATTCCGGACTTCATCCCGGTGCTCGGCTACCTGGACGAGGTGATCCTCCTCCCGCCGGCGATCCTGCTCGCCGTTCGCATGGTGCCCGCAGACTTGATGGCGGAGTTCCGTGCCGAAGCGGACCGGCGATCGGAGCGCCCCGTCAGCAAGATCGCCGCCGCGGTCATCATCGTCCTCTGGATCGGGGCGGCAGGCCTGCTGCTCTGGGCCCTCTGGCCGCAGCCGTCGACAGGCTAGGCCGGGTAGCTTCGCACAGCTTGGCTCCGCAACGCCGGTCGGCACCCACAGACGACGTGCTCCTCTGCCGTCAGCCGCGCAGCGTGGCACCGCCGTCCACATAGAGGTCGGCCATGGTGATGTGGCTGGCCTGGTCGGACAGGAGGAAGACCACCGCATTGGCGACGTCCTCGGGCGTTGCCAGCTTGCGCAGCGGAATGCCGGTGCGGAAGCTCTCGAGCGAGCCCTGGATGACGCGCTCCGCCCCCTGCGCATCCGCCCACATCCCGGTCTGCATCGGCGTCAAGGTCGAGCCGGGCGCCACGATGTTGCAGCGGATCCCGTGGGCGGCCAGTTCCAGCCCCAGGCAGCGCGTGAACATGGCGGACGCCGCCTTCGACGCGGCATAGGCGGCCATGGCGTGGCGGGGGATGCCGGCGGCATTGGAGCTGACGGTCACGAGGTCGCCACGCCCCCTCGGGACCATCCGCCTGGCCAGGGCCCGGCAAACCCGGAACACGCCGGCAGTGTTCACCTCGAACACCTGCTGCCAGGTCGCATCGCTGGTCTCGACCACAAGGTCGGTCGCCAGCACGCCCGCGACGTTCACGCCGATGTCGATCGGCCCGCACTCCGCCTCGACCCTGGCCACCAGCGCATCGACCGCTTGGCTGTCGCGCACGTCCAGCTTCTCCGCGCGAACGGGCGACGGAAAGGCCATTGCAATCGGATCGAGGTCGGCCGCAACTACCCGGGCACCTTCCTCGTGGAGCAGCCGCACTACCGCGGCACCGATGCCGCCGGCAGCTCCGGTGACCAGCGCGATCTTTCCCGCGATGCCGCTTTGGCGCATCAGCAGAGTTCCCCGATCAGCCGCTGCGTGCAGATCGGCACGCCGCACACCTCGGCCACGTAGCGCACCGCCATGTCGTGCCGCTCGCGCGAGAAGTCGGCGAGCGCGTCCGCGACGAAGAACGGCTCGATGTCGCGCATGAAGGCGTCTGCCGCGGTGAGCAGGCAGCCGATATGGGCGTAGACTCCGCAAATGATCAGCTGGTCGCGGCCGCGCGTGCGCATCAGCGTTTCCAGGTTGCTGCGCTGGAACGCGCTGTAGCGGTGCTTGACCAGGACGAAATCGCCCTTCTCCGGTGCCAGCGCGGCGATGATCGGCTGGCGATCCCAGCCCATGCCCGGCCCCCAGAGGTCGGCCTGCAGCCCGCGGTCGCGCCGGTCCTGGTCACCTTCCTGGGCCGTGTAGAAGACCGGCATGCCCATGGCCCGGCAGTGGCGCACCAGCCGGCCGACATGCTCGATCGCCGGTGCGATCGGCGCCACGCCTGGCGTAAAGCGGTCGAGGAAATGATGCTGCATGTCATGGATCAGTAGGGCCGCCTGTCCGGCCGCCACCTTCCAGGGTGCACGGGCGGCCGGCAGCTCGTGCTCCTGCGGCAGCTCGTAGCGGCCGATCTCGGGGAGGCCCATCGCGGCGGATCCTTCTCTCAGGCAGGAAAGGAAAGGTCGGGCAAGGCAGGCGAGGCAGGACGGAGCGAGGCGGCAGGAGGCGCGTCGACACCCAGGGCCCGCAGCAGTGCCGTGAACTTGGCCGAGGTCTCCTCCAACTCGGCCGAGGGATCGGAGCCGGCGACGATACCTGCACCCGCATACAACCTGGCATGGTTGCCCGTGATCTCAGCGCAGCGGATCGACACGTACCAGGCACCGTCGCCCGTGGCATCGCACCAGCCGACCGCCCCGGCATAGAAGTCGCGCTCATAGCCCTCGTGCGTGTGGATCACCCGGTCCGCCAGGTCGCGCGGCGTGCCGCACACGGCCGGGGTGGGATGCAGCAGGGCAGCCAGGCGAACGGAACTGATGCTCGCGTCCTTCAGCCTGCCCTCGATGGGCGTGCCCAGGTGCCACATGCTGCGGGTGGCGACCAGTTCCGGTGCTTTGGGTGCGGTGAGCTCGCGGCAACAGGGGGCGAGCTGGTCCAGGATCGCCTCGACCACCATGGCATGCTCGCGCCGGTCCTTGTCGGATCGGATCAGTGCATCGGCAGCGCTGCGGTCGACGACGCTGTCGGCCGAGCGCCGTGCCGAGCCGGCCAGCGGATGGGACTGGATCACGGCACCGTTCTTGGCGAGCAGCAGCTCCGGCGTGGCGCCGACCAGGCAGCGCGGCGCCTGCCGCCGATCGGCCGGAAGCGGAACGGCGAACACGGTCGCCTGCTCGTCCAGCGCCAGCCGGCCTATCAGCCGGTCGACGTCGATGGGGCGATCCACCACCAGATCCAACGCCCGCGACAGGACGACCTTGCGCAGTTCCGGCCCGCTGGCCAGCAGATCCACCACGTCGGCGACCGCTGCCTGGAACTGGGCCGGGTCCGGACACGTGGCGATCGACCGGATCACGGCGAGTGGCCGCCCCACCGGTGCGGCGGGACGCTCCACCTGCCGGACGGTCTCCGGCTGGAACAGATGCGGCGGTCGGGTGCGGTCATAAGGAAGGGCCCCGACCAGCATGGCGGCACCGCCGCCACCGCTGCCGAGGACCGCCTCGGGCTCGCCTGCCTCGGCCGCGGACAGGAGGTGCCGGCAGCCTATGGCGACCAGCATTCGCGTCTTGGTTACGAGGACGAACGGCTGGGCGTCGGCGGACGCCACGGCCGCATCGGGCGCTACGTCCATCATGAGCCCCTTGCGCTGAAAAGATGGCCCTCGAGGGGGACGGGGGAGCGAGATCTCCGCAGCGACCGGAAAGGTCAATAGTCCATCATGAATACTGTATCTAGACTAGCTAAAGCCATCAGCCCAAGGTGCCGCAATATCAGCCAATCTTGCCGCAGACGTGCCGCGAACACTTTCGCATGAGGTATGGTCAGCCCGCTGCCCTGGCGATCTCGCGCTCGGCTGCCTTCAGGCAGGCGACGAACCGGTCGACCAGATGCCCGGCCTGGCGCGAGCGGGCGGTCAGGGCATGCAGCGTAAACGCAATCGGCGGATCCAGCTCGCGCACCACGTTGCCCTGCCCGAGCGCCAGTGCCGTGTAGCGGTCGATGACGGCAACGCCGACGCCGGAGCGGGCCATCATCAGGGCGGTGTGGTAGGTCTGCACCCGCACGGCCACCCGTGGCTCCAGGCC
>NZ_WUJP01000183.1 GCF_009806515.1 Geminicoccus flavidas
GTCGCGGCGCAGGGCACCCTGGAGCAGCTCGCCCAGCGGATCGGCCGGGTCCAGGGCGATGAACGGCCGGCCGGCGAGATCGCGCAGGGACAAAGGCTCGGGCAGGGCGGGGTCGGTCGCCACCGCGACCATCCGGGCCTGGGCGAGCGGCAGGGTCTGGATCGCCTCGTGCGGCGGCGCGTTGAACACGAAGCCCACGTCCAGCTCATGGTGCAGGAGGTTCTGGATTATCTCGTGGGTGTGGTGGGTGGCGACCTCGCAACCGGTGCCGGGCAGCACGCGGAGGAAGCGCTGCACCGCGCGCGGCAGGACGCCCAGACTGAGTGCCGGGATGGTGGCGACCCGGATGCGGCCGGCCTGGCTGTCGCTCAGGTTGCGGGCGAGCCGGCGGACATCGTCCATCGCGGCAAACGCCTTGCGGGTCTGAGCGAACAGGGCCTGGGCCTCGGCGGTCGGCACCAGCCGGCCGCGGTCGCGTTCGAACAGGCGCAGGCCCGCCTCCACCTCGGCCTGGGCCAGGAGCTTGGTCACCGCCGGCTGCGAGATGCGCAGCAGGCGCCCGGCGGCACTGGCGGTGCCAGCGAGCATGACCGTGTTGAAGACTTCGAGGTGGCGCAGGCGCATCGGGCCGTTTTTCCTGCGGTATCGCCCCGCAAACCATAACCCAGGCTCATGGGCCTTTCACTCTGGCTATGCGACGGCCGAGCCCATGGCGGCTAGGCTGTAGCCCGACTCACGCCTTCAACGGACGAAGACCACGCCGATGCTCGCCAGCCCCTACCTCCTTTATCTCGGCGACGTGCGCGACCCGATCAGCGCCAAGACCGCGCGCGGCATTGCGGTGTTCCGGCCCGAGCGCTGCGTGGGCCAGTACCGGTTGCCCGGCTGCACGCTGAGCGTGGGCCTGCCCGACCTCAGCCCGGCCGAGGCCGCGGCCAAGGGTGCCCGTACCCTCGTGCTGGGGATCGCCAACCACGGCGGCTATATCGACGAGGCATGGCTGCCGGCCATCATGGAGGCGCTGGAGCTGGGCATGGACGTGGCCAACGGGCTGCATGCCAAGCTCGCCGACATCGCACCGGTCCGGCAGCGCGCGGAGCGGCTCGGCCGCCGGCTGATCGACGTGCGCCACAGCGCCGGCAACTACCCGGTCGGCAAGGGCAAGCGCCGGCAGGGCAAGCGCCTGCTCACGGTCGGCACCGACTGCTCGATCGGCAAGATGTACACCTCGCTGCTGCTCGAAGCCGAGATGAAGAAGCAGGGCCTCCATGCCGAGTTCGCCGCGACCGGCCAGACCGGCATCCTGATCGCCGGCAGCGGCGTGCCGCTGGACGCGGTGATCTCGGACTTCATCTCCGGCTCGATCGAATGGCTGACCCCCGACCGCGATCCTGACCATTGGTGGGTGATCGAAGGCCAGGGCTCGCTGTTCCATCCCTCCTATGCCGGGGTGTCGCTGGGCCTCCTGCACGGGGCCGCCGCGGATGCGCTGGTGATGTGCCACGAGCCGACCCGCGAGCGGATGCGGCACATGCCGGACTACCCGGTGCCGGGCCTGAGCGAGGCCATGGCGGCGAACCTGGCGGCGGCGCGCCTGACCAACCCGGATGCGCACTTCGTCGGGATCGCGCTCAACACCCAGCACATGAAGCCGGACGAGGCGGACCTGCTCTGCCGGGTGATCGGGCAGGAGTTCCACCTGCCCTGCGTGGACCCGGTGCGCCACGGCACCGCCCCCATCGTCGCCAACCTGCCGGGCTGAATGGCGATGGACCTTCAGGTGACGATCGAGCGGCACGAGCTGGCGGCCGTGTTCCGCATCTCGCGCAGCAGCCGCACCGAGACCCAGGTCGTGGTGGCGACGCTGCGCCAGGGCGATGCGGTCGGCCGTGGCGAATGCGGACCGAACACCCGCTACGGCGAGACGCCGGGAGCGGTGGCCTTCCAGCTGGAGACGCTGGATCTTGTCGGGATCACGCCGGACGAAGCGGGCCGCCGCCGGCTCCTGCAGCGGCTGACGCCCGGTGCCGCGCGCAACGCGCTGGACTGCGCGCTCTGGGACCTGGAAGCCAAGCTCACCGGCAAGACCGTGGCAGAACTCGCCGGCATCACCCCGCCGGCACGGTTCCGCACCGCCATGACCCTCAGCATCGACACGCCAGAAGCGATGGCGGAGGCCGCACGCAAGCTCGGGTCGGACCAGCTCCTCAAGGTCAAGCTCGATGGCGAGCAGGTGCTGGAGCGGGTGGCGGCGATCGGCGAGGCCGTGCCTGGGGTGCGGCTGATCGTGGATGCCAACGAGGCCTGGTCGCTGGAGCTGCTCGGCCGCTGCCACGAGGCGCTGGCCAGGCTTGGCGTGGTCGCGATCGAGCAGCCGCTGCCGGCCGGGGCCGATACGGGACTGGCCGGCTTTCGCAGCGTCGTGCCGCTCATCGCCGATGAGTCCTGCCATGTCTCGGCCGACCTGCAGCGCCTGGCCGACCGCTATGCCGGGGTGAACATCAAGCTCGACAAGACCGGCGGGCTGACCGAGGCGCTGGCCCTGCGTGACGCAGCACGGGCAGCGGGCATGCATGTCATGGTGGGCTGCATGCTCGGCACCTCGCTCGCCATGGCGCCGGCCAGCCATCTGGTCGAGGGCACCTTCCTGATCGACCTGGATGCCCCATTCCTCCTGCGCACCGACCGGCAGCCTAGCATGATGGTCGAACCGGGCGTGCTGGACCCGCCCAGACCGGCGCTCTGGGGCTGATGATCGGCTAGCGCCCGGCCAGGCCGAAGCGGAGCAGTTCCTTCCCGTCTCGCAGCGCGCCGGCCGTCTCCAGCAGCATGCCGCGGGCCTGCGGCTCAGGCACATGGGCCGCGTGCTGCTCCAGCAGAACCGCGACCTCGTCCGGGGCGATCGCGAGATCCTGCAGGGCTGCCAGCGCCTCGTCTAGGGTGCGGCGCGTGGCATCGTCCAGGTCCGGCCGTGCCAGCTCACGGTGCAGGCCGACGATGGCATGGCCGAGATTGAGCACGGCCAGCAGCCCGCCCGGCGCCCTGGCCCCTAGGCTGGCGGCACGGCCCAGATGCAGCATCAGCCGCAATATCCTGGCTGGGCCGACGCTGCCGGGCGGCGCCGACGGCCGTTGCCCTGCCACCAGCAGGGCGAGGTCGCCGCGGATCGCTTCCACCACCGCCATGGCCTGCCGGTCGGGCCGGCGCGGCAGCAGGCGAAAGCCGGTGGTGACGACCAGTGCCGAGAGCACCAGGGCGGCGACTTCCTCCAGGATCCTGCCGAGCGGTGCGGTGGGCGTGGGCAGGACGGCCTGGCTGGTCAGGAGGAAGCACATGTTGAAGTCGATGCCGGGAATGGCGGTGCGCCGGCTGGCCCGCACTAGGCCGCCCAGCGCCATGAACGGCGCCACCGACAGGATCAGCTCCAGGGGCGAGGCGACGAAGGGCTGCACGGCCAGCCGGTAGAGGATCGCCATGACCACGCCGCCTAGTACGCCTCCCAGCATCCTGGGTGCTATCACCTGCGGCAGCGGCATCGCACCCAGCACCATCGAGAAGATGCACATCCCCAGCACGGCCAGTTCCGCCACCGGCCAGCCGGACCACCATCCTACCGCCCCGCCCAGCAGCACAGCCAGGCCCGGGACGATGCCGGTCATGATCGCCACGCGCCATTCGCGATGCGGGGCGAGATAGACCGCCTTGGGGCGGAAGGAACGGGCATCGGCATTCGGGTCGCCGATCAGCAGTGCCTCGGCACCCGCCTGGCGATCCAGGGCCTGGGCAAGTCGCGGGTCCAGCGAACGCAGGCCGAGCAGAAGATCACCCAGTGCCGCCGGCAACGCGGGCGC
>NZ_WUJP01000184.1 GCF_009806515.1 Geminicoccus flavidas
CTCGGCAATTTCCACCATGCGAGCGCCGAACTCGGTCGGCAGCCGGGTCTCGCCGCGCCGCCGGTACTGGCCCGATGCCTGTGCCGCCGCCATGGTGGCCAGGGCCGCGACCAGGACGCCCTGGACATGGCGCAGGCGCCGGTAGCCGTCCACCGAGCCGGCGGTGATCAGGCTGGCCGATTCACTGGCCTCGCTCATGGCGGCCAGGAGGTTCCGCTCGGCTGACGCATCCGCGCCAGCCAGGTCGTCGATGGCGGCAGTGGCAAAGCGCAGCGCGCCGCG
>NZ_WUJP01000113.1 GCF_009806515.1 Geminicoccus flavidas
CGACTTTCGGGCCATCCGTCAACGGTCGGGTAGGTCGGGACACGCTGTGCGGGCGTCGTCCGTCCAATTCGGGGGAGCTTGCCGGGTCACCTCGAGAAAGGTGGGGAACCGGCGGCTTGCAGGGCAGCACGGACAGGCTGCCCCGGTGCCAGTGATCGGGCAGCACAGAACCACTTCAGGAGGCCGGAACGTCCGAACCGCGACCGCGGCGTCGAAAAGGGTCAGCGCTTGCGGAAGCGGTCCAGGGAAACGATCTGGGCGCCGCCGCCGGATGCCGCCTCGTCGGCGGGCTCGGCCGCATCGTCGCTGGCGGCCGGTTCGCGGGCCGGCGCATCCCGATCGCGCCCGGCCAGCAGCGGCACGGTCTCGGCGAGGTTCTCCTCGGCGGGCGGCTCGATTGTGAACTGCAGGCCGAACTCGACGCCCGGATCGGCGAACACCTTGAGGGCGGCGAACGGGATGACGATGCGCTGTGGCTGGTTGTTGAAGCTGAGCGTGACCGCGATCGCCTCGTCGTCGACCTGCAGGTCCCAGTACTGATGCTGGAGGACGATGGTCATCTCGGTCGGGTAGCGCTCGCGCAGGGAGGCGGCGAGGCCCACGCCCGGGTGGTCGGTACGGAAGGTGATGTAGAAGTGATGCGGCTGCGGCAGGCCTTCACGGGCGACGCGGGACAGGACGTCGCGCACGACGCCGCGCAGGGCCTGTTCGACCAGCTGGCCGTATTGGATGCTGTCCTTGCTCATCTCGACCTTGAAGCCGCACCAGGACCGGAGAAATCCGGAAGAATTCGCTTGAAGTGGGGGGGCTTCTGTTGCCCGGCGCCCCCCCGAACCGCGCTTACCTAATGATTAGGCAGCGAGGGCCAGACGGCTATTGTCGTTGGCACTTGTGTTTTAGCCCGATAACGGCGGTACCATGCCGGGCGAAAGTCACACCCTTACTGCGCACGTCGATCCTAATTCGCCCCCGCGAGCGCCGCGACCTGCCTCGAGCTCCAGGCCGGCCGTGGCGATGTTTGGTGGAGGCGCCGGGCTCTGCCCCCGGGTCCGAAACGCCTATGCCGTGTGATGTTTATCGCCATAGTCGGCTCGCGCCGACGCCTCGAATATAGGAGCGAACCCGCCCGGATGGAAGGGTGCGGTGCAGCGATGTGCGCAGCCCGTGCTTCCCCTGTGTCGGGCGGGAGGTCTAAACGCGCGGCACCGGGATCGTGCCTGTTGCGCGGCCCGCTTCAGCGACGCTGCGCGTCCATTCCTGCCGGAGGCCATGATGCGGTTGAATGAGCGCCAGTCGGCGGAGATCGAGGAACTGCGCGAGGCCCAGCCGGCAGCGACCAGGCGGGCGGTGGCCCCGGCGCTCGAGGAGATCCTGTTTCAGGCGCTGCCGGTGCTCGACCACGGCTTCGTGCGGGTGGTCGACTATATGGGTGACGACGCGGCGATCGTGCAGGCGGCCCGGGTGTCCTATGGCAAGGGCACTCGCAAGGTTTCCGACGACCGCGGCCTGATCCGCTATCTAATGCGCCACCGCCACACCTCGCCGTTCGAGATGTGCGAGATCAAGCTGCACGTGAAGCTGCCGATCTTCATCGCCCGGCAGTGGATCCGCCACCGCACGGCCGCCGTGAACGAGTATTCGGCGCGCTATTCGGTCCTGGACGACGAGCTGTACCTGCCCGAGCCGGAAGGCGTGGCGGCACAGGCGGTGAACAACCGGCAGGGCCGCGGCGGCGTGCTCGATCCGGACGCCGCGGAGGCGGTGCGCCAGGCGATCCGGGACAGCGGCGAGGCGGCGTTCCGCTGCTATCATGAGCTGCTTAACGCGGATGCGGAGGGACAGCCGCTCGATCCCCAGCGCAGCGGGGTGGCGCGCGAACTGGCCCGGGTGGTCCTGCCGCTCTCCACCTATACGCAGTGGTACTGGAAGACCGACCTCCACAACCTGCTGCATTTCGTGGCGCTGCGACTTGACCCCCATGCCCAGGCGGAGATCCGGGCCTACGCACAGGTGATCGCGGAGATCGTCCGCCGCTGGGTCCCGATCACCTTCGAAGCGTTCACCGACTACCGCCTCAATGCCATGGAACTCTCCGGTCCGGCCCTGGCGATACTGCGCCGGATGCTTGGTGGCGAGAAAGTGACAGTCGAGGACAGCGGCCTTTCCCCGCGTGAATGGCGGGAACTGATGAATGCCCTGGCTGTTTGACACGCACGCAGCAGCAAAATTGTGCTCTCCGTCTGTCAGGACGTTGCTTCGTTGTCGCAACCGGTTCAGAAAAGCGCGGACGAACAGGGTGTTACCGATCTATTTAACGCCAGAGCCCTTATGCTGCACCCCGCTCACGGCGCCTGCGGCGTCCGAGGCGTTAGGAAATTTTTGCTACGGACGAACGCGCGGAGGTATCATGAAATCCAAGATCCGCCAGATCGCCGGGGTTGGAATGCTTGCGCTCCTGACCGGGTGCTCGGCCTTCACCTCGACCTCTGGCCTGAACGAGTTGAAGCAGACCAGCGCAAGCGGTGATGCATTCACCCAGGCTCTCTTCCAGGAGTACTCGGCGCTCTCGCAGTCGGAGTACGACCAGTACGACTGGCGTGATTCGCTGTTCTACACCGAGCGCGCCAAGATGGCCGCGTCCGGCACGGCTCCCGAGCCGACCCCGATCAGCGCGCGCAACCTCCCGGCGGACATGGTCGGCACGCTGACCGAGGCCCGTTCCACCCTGGTGAGCACGCTCGGCACTGAGCAGGCCCAGGCCGATCCGGCCACCGCCGCCAAGGCGCAGGCCAGCTTCGACTGCTGGATGGAGCAGCAGGAAGAGAACTTCCAGGTCGAGGACATCGCGACCTGCCGCAAGGGCTTCGAGGACGCCATCGCCGCGCTGACGCCGGAGGAAGAGGTCGAGGTCATCTCGATTTCCTCCGACGTGCTGTTCGACTTCGACAAGGCGGTCGTGAAGGAGGAGTTCAAGCCGCAGCTCGACGCGATCGCGGCGGAGCTGGTGGCGGACACCAACAAGCGCCTGCTGGTCTGGGGCCACACCGACACGGTGGGCACCGAGCAGTACAACATGGGCCTGTCGGTGCGCCGTGCCGAGGCGGTCGCGACCTACCTGGAAGGCCAGGGTGTCGATGCCTCGCGCCTGACGATCCAGGGCTTCGGCGAGACCAAGCTGGCCGTGCCGACCGGCGACCAGGTGCCCGAGCCGCGCAACCGGCGCGTGGAAGTGCGCCAGCGCTGATCGTCTCGACGGACGGAAAGACCCCGTCTGGCGATCTTGGAGAACCCGCGCGGCAACGCGCGGGTTTTTCTTTTCATCCCGGCTGAACGACATGAACCCGGCCAACCGCGACTACGCCCTGGAACTCGCACGCGCCGCAGGCGGTGCCATCCTGTTCGCCTTCCCGCTCCTGATGACGATGGAGATGTGGTGGCTGGGCTTCCACATGGACCGGCTGCGCCTGGCCCTCTTCGTCGGCCTGGGCATCCTGCTGCTGGTGGGCCTGTCCACGCGAGTGGGCTTCGGTGCGGACACCGGCGGCTGGCACGACGATCTCCTCGATGCCTTTTCCGCCTACCTGGTGGGCGTCCTGGTGAGCCTCGGGCTGCTCGTCCTGTTCGGCGTGCTGCATCCGTCCATGTCGTCGGGCGAATGGATCGGCAAGCTGGCGGTCCAGTCGATCCCGGCGGGGATAGGTGCGATCCTGGCACGTGCGCAGTTCGCCGAAACGCCCGAGGAGGGGCAGGAGGACGAACCGCCGGCCAGCTACGGGGCCGAGCTGTTCGTGATGCTGGCGGGTGCCGTCTATGTCGCCTTTAACGTGGCGCCGACCGACGAGATCCAGCTCATCGCGCATCTCGTGACACCCTGGCACGCGATCCTGCTGGCCCTCGTCTCGGTCCTCCTTCTCCATCTGCTGGTCTATGCCCTGGGCTTTGCCGGCCAGGAGGCATGGCCAAAGGACACGGGCTTTTTCGCCGTGTTCTTCCGCTTCAGCCTGGCCGGCTACGGCCTGTCCCTGGCGGTCAGCTTCTACATCCTGTGGACCTTCGGCCGGACCGACCTCACCGGGCTGGCCGAGGTGCTCACCATGACGGTGATCCTGGGCTTCCCGTCCGCCCTTGGCGCCGCCACGGCGCGCCTGATCGTGTGAGTGGAGCATGAGCAGCGAGCAGCCAGACCGGAACGAGGCGGATCACGCCAAGTCCCGTCCGCCCACGCCGATTCTCGAATGGGTCGCCGCCGGCCTGGGCGCTGCGGTCGCGATCTTCATCGTCGGCTATCTGGCCTGGGACGGGCTGACCAGCGCGGACGCACCGGCCGACCTGGTGATCCGGGTGGACGGGGTCGAGGCCGCCGCGGCAGGATTCCGGGTCGACCTGACCGTCACCAACCTGGGTGGCGAGACGGCGGCCGAAGCCAGGATCGCGGTGACCGCCGGCGACGGGGCGCAGGAAGCGGGCGAGATCACCTTCGACTATGTGCCCGGCCACTCCAGCCGGCGCGGCTCGCTGCTGTTCCAGAACCGCCCTGACCCGGCGGCGCTGGCCGTGCGTGTCCTGGGCTATCGCGAGCCGTGAGCCTTCAGCGCAGGGCGAAGATGATCGGTGCGGCCACGTCGCGATAGGCACCGGCCATCATCTCCGGCGGGGGCGGCGGCAACGGGCTGACGCGCTCCACCACCGCCACGGCCTCCTCGTCCAGCACCTCGGTGCCGGAACTGTCGATCAGGCGGACCTCCAGCACCTCGCCGTTCCGGCCGACCCGGAACAGGATGGTGGCGGTACCCTCCTTGCGGCGCATCTGGGCCGCCCGGGGATAGCGCAGCGCGCGCTGGAACTTGCCCAGCACCGCGCCCTGCCAGCTCGGCG
Source organism: Geminicoccus flavidas (assembly GCF_009806515.1). Lineage (GTDB taxonomy): Bacteria > Pseudomonadota > Alphaproteobacteria > Geminicoccales > Geminicoccaceae > Geminicoccus > Geminicoccus flavidus. The sequence continues at coordinate 4,876 of NZ_WUJP01000113.1, forward strand.
GGGCATTCGCAAGCGACACGGCCTGCTGGCTGTTGCGCGAGGAGTCGGGCGCTGCCGCGGTCGCGGACTTGTTGGGCTGCGGGGCTGCCTGCCTGGGCGGCTCCTTTGCGACTCGCTCGACCTGCTCCGCCGGCTGGTCAGACGGCGGCGGGCGGCGGGTCGGCGGCTTGGGCTTGCGGCGCGGTGGCGGCGGGGCGGCCATGGGCGGCGGCTCGGGCAGCACCACCTCCGCGGGCTCGGGCAGGTCCAACGCCAGCTCCGACACTTCCGGCGGCAGATCCACAGGGGGCGGCTCGGGCAGCTCGATGTCCAGCTCGGTGACCGGTTCCGGCAGCTCCACCGGGGCTGGCTCGGCCAGGTCGATCTCCAGTTCGCTGACCGGGTCGGGCAGTTCCACCTCAGCCGGCTCC
>NZ_WUJP01000185.1 GCF_009806515.1 Geminicoccus flavidas
TGAGAGCCGGCGTACCCGGTCGTACAGTTCCTGACGCGGCGAGGCGGGCGTGAAGAAGCCGGTCAACAGCGTGACCACCACCACGCCGATCAGGGTGCAGATCACCCGGGCCTGTGCCGTGCCGGTGGCGTCCTCCGCGAAGAACAGCGTGGGCAGGACGACGACCGCGGCGGTAATACCCGAGAGCAGCGCGCCATAGCCATGCACGCCGCGCAGGATATGGGTGAGGCCGCCGTTGATCGCGATCCAGACTGCCAGAAGGAGAAGCTGCAGCCAGGGCTGGCCCACGAGATGGACGAGGGAGAAGCCGAAGCCGGCGCCTACCAGCGTGCCGGCCACCCGGAAGAAGGCCCGCTCGAACAGGAGCCCCTTGTGCGGCTGTGCCACGACCCAGATCGGCATGGCCGCCCAGTAGGGGTGCGGGATGCCCAGCAGCGTGGCGATGGTGAAGGCCAACCAGGCGGCGAAGGCCAGGCGCAGGCCATGAGCGACGAGCGGGCCGTCCAGGCCCAGGCGTGATGCGGGCCCGGCCTTCACGCCGCCCTGGTCAGCCGATCCCGTCCGTACCGGAGCCGCAGACCAGGACGCAGACCTTATCGCCCTTGTCGACCTTGACCGCACCGGTGCGCAGGGCGGCCGCGGCGGCGGCACCGCTGGCGTCGGCGGACAGGCCGAACTCGAACCACAGCCACTTCGCGGCCTCGACCATCTGCTCGTCCTCCAGCAGCACGATCTCGTCGATGTTCTTCGCGGCGATCTCGTAGATCGGGTCGGAGGTGCGGCCGCAGCCCATGGTCGGGATGGTGGTCGTCACCTTCGGCAGGGTCACTGCCTCGCCGGCGGCCAGGCTGGCATGGAGGGTGGGCGAGCCGGTGGGCTCGATGCCGATGATCCGCGCATCGGGCTTGAGCGCCCGGATCACGGTGGACATGCCGGCGATCAGGCCGCCGCCGCCGATCGCGATCAGGAACACGTTGGTGTCAGGATGCTCCTCCAGCACCTCCAGGGCGACCGTCCCCTGCCCCGCCACCACGTCCCTATCGGCAAAGGGGTGGAAATAGGTGCCGCCG
>NZ_WUJP01000186.1 GCF_009806515.1 Geminicoccus flavidas
GTCTCCTCGGCGAACTGGTGGGCTGCCAGGTTGGACTGGTCCCACTGGGCACCCACCACCCGGGCATCGGCCCCCCAGGCGGCGATCTTGGCGCGCTTGGGCGGCGAGGAGGTCTCGGGCAGGAACACGGTGGTGCGCACGCCGGCGAGCCGCCCGGCCCTGGCCACCGCCAAGCCATGGTTACCGCCGGATGCGGTGACGATGCCGTTCTTCAGCTTCTCGGGCGGGGTCTGGAGCAGGCGGTTGGTGGCGCCGCGCGCCTTGAAGGAGCCGGTCACCTGCAGGCATTCCAGCTTCAGCCAGAGCGACGCATCCGCGGGCGGCGCCAGCATCTGGTCGGCCGGCATCATGGGCGTGCGGCGGACCTTGCCCTGCAGGCGGGCGGCTGCGGCGCGAACGTCGTCGAGGTCGATCAACATCGTAGGGTCAGAGCCTTTCGAGCGGCTGAGGAAAGCCGCCCGGGTGCATGCAGGTCTTGGCTGCGGCGTCCCGGCCGGCGGCGAGGCTGTCGGCCACATCTTTGCCGCGAAGTCGCGCATGGAGAAAGCCCGCGATGAAGCCGTCGCCAGAGCCGGTGGTGTCGACCGGGCGAAGCGGCACGGCTTCGATCCGCCGGATCCCGCCCCGTCGCCAGCGATCGCACCCAAGGGCGCCCATGCTGACCACCGCGAGCTTGGCACCCGCGCCCAGGGCATCCTGGAGCGGGCGTTCGGCGTGCGCCACGTCCTCACCGGCGGAATCGAAGCGATGTCCATGTCGCCCTTGCCCTTGTTGACGGCGAGATCCTGCGAAACGCTCACGCCGGCCGCCCATCAGCCGGGCGCGCCAGCGATTGGCATCGGGGAAACCAGCCGATATGGACGTGCCGGAACCGGCAGAGCGCCGCGAAGTCCGCATCGCTCAGGTGGTAGACCGCGCAGGCGCCGAACTCCTCGAAGCCGATCGGGCAGCCGGTAGCGTCGGGCGAGACCCCCGGGGCAGCATCGTGACCGCCACGTTGGCGGTCGACATGAGCGGCCGGCAGCCATGGCGGTCCAGGAGGTCGTTGAGCGACGCGACCAGATCCTCCGCCGTCGGCAGGCCTGGGAGGAGGCTGGCCGGGACGCTGTCGATGCAGAACACCAGCGGCTTGTCGTCGTGCCGGTAGAGGCGCGCGATCCGGATCACCTCCATACCTGAGGACAGGGCCAGGACCTTCGGCATCTCGGCTGACGGAAGCTCCCGGCGGATCTCCAGGACCTGCGCGCGGCTGCCCTGGCGGCTCAGCATCTGGCGGATGCTCTCATAGGTCGTGATCGGCCGCTCGACCCGAAGGGCCGCGGCCGCATACCGGCCGCTGCCATGCCCGGTGTGGATCAGCCCGTCCTGCTCCAGCAGCTTCATCGCCTCGCGCAGGGTCGCACGCGACACGCCCAGGCGCGGGCCGAGATCGGCCTCGGACGGCAGCCGGGCACCCGGAGGCAGGGTCCTGGTCGATCAGTGCCTGGATCGCGCGGCTGGCACACTGCACCGAGCTGACGACGGGCAGCGGATCCAGGTCGGGGAGCGGCATGGATGGCCCGCAGTCATCAGACGTCTGGACTGCTTTGTGCTGGAGATTGGTCGGCATCAACCGGCTACATACAGCCGGAAACGGTACGAGCACTGGATCATGCATATACCGACAATCGTTTCGTACGACATAACAAGATTTGCGAATTACTGTAGTTCTAAAGAATAATGTTTCAGGTTTACACTTGGTCGCGCGCGACCTAGCACACGAGAACACTCATCGTTTGCTTGCCGCCGGGATGACGCCATTGGCGTCCGCCTCGCGCGTCTACGCGCGTGCGCCTCCAAGGCGGCATTCCGGGGGGATTCGATGTCGCGCTCGGTGCTGCGTACTTTCTGGTACGCCTCCGTCTCCTGCCTCGTCCTGGCCGGCCAGGCGCTTGCTCAATCGGAAACACTGGCCGAAGGCGGCGCTGCGGCAGCACCGCAGGCCATGGCCTTGTCGCCCGTCGTGGTCACTGCCTCCGGCTTCGCCCAGGAGATCCAGGATGCGCCGGCCAGCATCTCGATCATCACCCGCGAGCAACTGGAAACCCAGGAGTTCCGCGACCTGACCGACGCGCTGCGCGAGGTGCCGGGCGTGGCGGTCACCGGCACCGCCAACGAGCAGGATATCTTCATCCGTGGCCTGCCGGGCAGCTACACGCTGATCCTGGTGGACGGGAAGCGCCAGAGCACCCGCGACATCCGCACCAACGGCAACTCCGGCTACGAGCAGAACTTCATCCCGCCGCTGGAAGCGATCGAGCGGATCGAGGTGGTGCGCGGGCCGATGTCCTCGCTCTACGGCTCCGACGCGATGGGCGGCGTGATCAACATCATCACCCGCAAGGTCGCGGAGAAATGGGGCGGCTCGGTCTCGCTCGACGGCACGCTGCAGGAGCACTCGGACTCGG
>NZ_WUJP01000187.1 GCF_009806515.1 Geminicoccus flavidas
GCAATTCCGGCCAAGGTCAGGTCTATCTGAGCGGGCCGATCGTGAGCGAGCTGCTCGGCCTGCAGCTCTGGGGCCGGCTCTACGGCCGAGCCGAGGACAAGATCGAGAGCGGCTGGAGCGAGGCCGACGACCATGACCTCGGCGGCAAGCTGACCCTGACCCCGACCGAGAACCAGGAGATCGTGCTCACCGGCGGCTACACCCGGCTCGAGCGCAACGCCACCGCCGGCAAGACCCTGGAAGCGGATGCGGACGACACCCGCAACAAGCAGGACCGCCTGTTCTATTCGCTCAGCCATACCGGCCGCTGGGACTTCGGCACGACCGACCTCTCGATCCTGCAGGAAAAGGCCGAGCGGCGCTCCTGGATCCGCTCGGACGAGGAGGGCCTGGTCCGCAACGCCCGTTCCCCTGAGATCTTGAACACGGTGATCGACGGTAAGGTCCAGCTCCCGCTCGACCTGCCGGTGCTGGGCCTGCATTCGCTGGTGGTCGGCGGCCAGTGGATGAGCACCGAGCTGACCGACCAGAATCCCGGCCGGCGCACCGGCCAGGACGAGAAGTTCAAGGTCTGGCAGCAGGCCCTGTTCATCGAGGACGAGTGGCTGATCACCGACAATTTCTCGCTGACCGGCGGGCTGCGCGTCGACGACCATGAAGTCTATGGCGCGCACTGGAGCCCGCGCGGCTATGCGGTCTGGCACCCGACCGAGATGTGGACGATCAAGGGCGGCGTCTCCACAGGCTTCCGCGCCCCGGACATCCGCACGATCTCGCCGGGCTACGCCTACACCACGGGCGGCGGCGGCTGCAGCTATGGCCCGAACGGCACCTGCGGCGTGATCATCGGCGATCCGGACCTGGAGCCGGAGAAGAGCACCAGCTACGAGTTCAGCGTCGGCTGGAACAACTTCAGCTGGCTCTCGGCCAACGCGACCTATTTCTATACCGACTTCAAGGACAAGGTCGCGAACGCGCTGGTACTGGACGATGACGGCAACCCGGCGCGCTGGCCCGAGGACCCGAACTACCGGCTCTGGTACAACTACAATATCGACGACGCGGTGATCCAGGGCGTGGAGCTGTCGGCGACCTTCCAGGCGACCGAAACGATCACGTTCACCGGCAGCTACACCTATACCGATTCCGAGCAGAAGACCGGGACCTACAAGGGCCTGCCCCTGGCGCGCACGCCGGAGCATCTGGCGAACTTGCGGGTGGACTGGGCCACGCCGATCGCGGGCCTGCGCACCTGGGCGCGCGCCGACTACCATGGCAAGGAGCTGAACGCCGGCACGCGGCTGGGCCAAAACGGCACGCCGGTCGAGCGGGAGGGTACCGTGGTCGCCCGCGAGTATGACAGCTACCTGACCTTCGACATCGGCGCCAACTACGCGCTGACGGACAAGGTGCTGCTGAGCGCCGCCGTCTACAATGTCGGCGATGAGCAGCTGGAGCCGGACGCCTACAACACGGTCGGCGACGGCAGGCGCCTCTGGCTCGGCACGACGATCAAGTTCTGAGGCCTTGACCGCGGCTCAGGCTGGCATACCGGATGACGGCCGCCAGCCTGGCTCGGGGAAACGGGCGGTTGTCGGGTTGGCGAACAGGTCGGCCGCCATCACCCGCGCCCAGATGCTGAGATCGACGTCCGCCAGCTCGTCCTCCGCGAACCAGCGCAGCTCCGACGTTTCCTCGCCGTCGGGCCTGGGCACCCCGCCGACGACCCGTGCCTCGAACCCGGTCGAGACATAGGAGGTCACGTCGCCGTTGGGGTAGGTCACCCGGTACTGCGGCCCGCCATAGACGCCCAGCACCCGGACCAGCTCGATCAGGTAGCCGGTCTCCTCGAACGCCTCCCGCACGGCGGCGTCCGAGGGGCTCTCGTCCGGATCGACCGCCCCGCCAGGGGTGGACCAGACGCCGCTGTCGATCTGCCGGACGAGCAGGATCCGGTCTTGCTCGTCCCGGATCACCGCAGCCGCCGAAGGCAGCAGGATGAGGTCGTGTCCCAGATGGGTGCGGAGCTTGCGGACATAGTCGGACATCGGCATGGCAGGCGCGGGTCTCCTCGTGCGGCACTGGCACCACCGATGCCACGGACGCGCTGCTGCCGCATCCCCTCGCTCACAAGCCGGCAGCCGCCCGAGGCTGCAGAGCAGAACCACGCCCAACAGCCGTTCAACGGCAGGTCCGGCGCGACACGGCTCCGGAAAGTACTGCAACTGCCAGATGGTTGCGCATCCAGCATCCACAGCATAACAAGCCGGAGCAGCATGGAGAAAATCACACGAGTCTGCGTGCAATGAACTTGAATCAATTGTGAGCCGCATCGGAGATTGGGTCAACCCATACCTTTTAGCTCTTGTTTGTATTCATGTTTTCTTGCCTTTTACGGCAAACTAGCATGATTTACTAAATCACCTGTGGCCCGCACGTAGCTGGGGTGGTTGCGTCTTGAGCATTCTCCAGCGTCGCAAGTCCACCGGAGAGATCCAAAAGGCCGGCCGTTCGACCCTCTGGTGGTCGGCAGCCGTGCCGTTTCTCCTGAACGGAGCGGGCATCGGACTGTGGGCGGCGTTCATTCCAGTGCTGGCGGAGCGGCACGACCTGGATCCGTTCACGCTGGGGCTAATCCTGTTCGCCTTCGCCGGTGCCGGCATCGCCAGCATGCCGCTGGCCGCCAGGGCGATCGGCCGCCTCGGCAGCGGCCTGGTGGATGCCGTGCTGACAGCGGGGTTCTGCATCGGTCTCGCCGGCCCCCTGCTCAGCCCTTCCCTGCCGGTCCTGGTGGCGGCTGTCATCCTGTTCGGCGTGATGAACGGCGCCATGGACGTGGCGATGAACAGCCATGGCGGCACGATCGAGTGCCTGCGCGGCCGCCCGACCATGTCGTCGTTCCATGGCTGCTGGAGCATCGGCGGCCTCTTGGGTGCTGTCGCCGGTGGCATGCTCATCGGGCAGGGACTGACCGGTGCGACCGCGACCACGCTACTGGTGGCGACCGGCCTGGGCATGGCCCTGGCGGCTGCTCCGAGCCTGCTCGCCGCCATCCTGCCAGAAGTATCGAGCGACGGGACAACGGCGCCAGGTGGCAGCACCAGCCCGGCCGCCCGGCGGGAGGCGCGGGTCCTCGGACTGATCGCACTGCTCTGCATGGCGGGCGAAGGGGTCGCCGCCGACTGGAGTGCGCTGTTCCTGCGCATCGAGGCCGGCTCGTCGCCGGCCTTCGCCTCGGCCGGCTATGCCGGCTTCGCCCTGACCATGGCCGTCTGCCGCTTTCTCGGCGACCGGACGATCCTGCGGTTCGGTGCGCTGCGGGTCGCCCGGACGGGCGGGCTGCTCGTCGCATTCGGCATAGGCATGGCCGTGGCGGTTCCCACCCCCGCCCTGGCGGCGCTGGGCTTCGCGCTGATGGGACTGGGTGCTGCGAACATCATGCCGCTCGTGTTCAGCAGTGCCGGCCGCATTCCGGGCCTGCCACAGGGTGCCGGCGTCGCCACGGTGGCTGCCATCGGCTATGCCGGCTACCTGGCCGTGCCGCCGCTGTTCGGGTTCGTCGCGGAACTGGTGGGCCTTCGGGCTGCGCTTGCCCTGATCGCGATCACCGGCTTCGCCATTGCCCTGTCGGCTGGCATCCTGGACCGTCAGCCGCAATCGGCCGTGGCCGCCTGACCGGCCTCACGCAGCGGAGGGCGGTGCCTCGGCGCGCGACAGGTCGGAAAGGAAGCGGCGCATCAGCGCCGAGTTGCCGAAGCGCCGCCCGACCTCTTCGCCCGCCAGCGAGAAGCCGGGCTCGCGCCGGAGCAGCTCGGCCATCGCGGCGCGCGCCTCGTCCGGCCGTTCCAGGCCGACCAGCACCGCCGCACGGATCTTCAGGCAGTCCGGATCCTGCGGTGCCCGCAACACGCACTCGGCCAGCACCTCGTCCGCCTCGGACAGCCGACCCGCGGCATAGAGCGCCTGGCCATGGACATAGGCATAGTATTCCGGCGCCAGGGGATGGAGGCGACGCGCCCGCTCGGCATTCGCCACCGCCTCGTCATAGGCGCCGAACCGCAGCTGCGCCTTGGCCAGCGCCATTAGGCTATCCGGATCGCTGGCATTAAGCTCCACCGCCCGCTGCGCCGCACGCATGGCGCCCTCGTACTCGCCGCTGGCCGCAAGCCCGAAGCTCAGCACCTGGTAGGCCAGGGGCAGGTCCGGCTCCAGCCGGATCGCCTCGCGGGCCTCGGCCATGCCGCGTGCGACCATTTCGGCCGCGTTGCCGGTGGGCCAGCCGAACTGCTCGGAGATATAGGTGAGGCCGAGATAGGCACGGGCCGTGGCATAGCGCGGGTCCAGCTCCACCGCCCGATGGTAGAGGCCACGTGCCTCCAGCAGCGCAGCCCGATCCGCACCACCATGCTTGTGATGACCGCGCGCCCGCAGCACAAGGTCGTAGGCACGCAGGTCGGCGGTCGGGCGGTCCACGGCGGCCGCGGCTTCGCTCTGACGCACATAGGACACCAGCGAGGAGACGATCCGGGCGGTGAGATCGGCCTGGACCGCGAACACGTCCTCGATGCGCTGGTCGTAGCTGTGCGACCAGAGGTGAGTGCCGGTGCGCGCGTCGATGAGCTGGGCCACCACCCTGAGCTGGTCGCCCGCCCGGCGGGCACTCCCTTCCACCACGTATTCTGCACCCAGCCTCTCGCCGATCTCGCGGATGTCGGTCGGCTGGTCGCCCAGCGCGAAGGTCGAGTTGCGCGCGATCACCATCAGCTCGCGATTGCGGGCGAGGTTGGCGATGACGTCTTCGGTCAGGCCATCGGCGAAATAGGTCTGGCTTGGCTCGGCGCTC